>NZ_JAQIBB010000080.1:0-18131 GCF_027920745.1 Gallibacterium faecale
AAATAATCCCTCATTAATAAATGAGGGATTATATTTAGATTTATTTACCACTATCACCATAGTTGCCTAATACACGTGCACTAGGATCGTTTACATTACAGCCTTCCCATTCTTTATTTGGCATCCAGAAATCTTTAATCCAGTGGCTTTGTCCCGGATAGAATTTTTCAAAGATATCGCGGTAAAGTAATGATTCTTTGGTGAACGGTGTACCATACGGATATTTTTCTTTCGCTTTCGCTAAATCTTCATCACTATATTTGCTTTCGGCAAAAGCTTTTAGATGATCTACCATTGAGTGACCTACTGCATCACTAAATGCTGCTTTTTCACGATAAAGAATACTATCAGGTAAATAATTTGTTCCTTCAAACGCTTTACGTAATAAGTATTTACCCTTGTTGTAAACATTCATTTTCTTCTCTGGGTTCACACTCATAGCGTAATCAACAAAATCAATGTCACCAAATGGAACACGTGCCTCTAACGAGTTAGCTGCAAGACAACGGTCAGCACGTAACACATCATACATATATAATTCACGAATCCGTTTTTGTGCTTCTTTTTGGAATTCCGCCGCATTTGGTGCAAAGTCAGTATATTTATAACCAAAGATTTCATCACTAACTTCACCAGTTAATAGTACTTTTAGATCAGTTTGCTCGTGGATATATTTACATACAAGATACATTCCGATACTTGCACGAATAGTAGTAATATCCCAAGTTTCTAAGTGCCAAATGACTTTTTCTAATGCAGCTAACACTTCATCTTTGGTCATAATGACTTCAGTATGCTCAGAACCAAGATAATCTGCCACTTCTTTAGCATACTTTAAGTCAATAGGATCGGTATCCATACCAATCGCAAATGTTTTAATTGGTTTATCTAAATGTTTTTGTGCAATAGCACAAACTAACGAAGAATCTAAGCCACCACTTAATAAGAAACCTAAAGGTGCATCAGAATGTAAACGTTTGATGACCGCTTTTTCTAATTTAGTGCGTAATGTGCTGGTAATGGTGTCAAGATCTTGATCAACTACAACTTTTGGATCAGCAATGTCGTTATAACAAATAAATTCACCGTTTAGGTAATAATGTCCCGGTGGGAATGGATGAATATCGCGACACCAACCGATTAATCCTTTCGCTTCAGATGCAAAGGCAATGCCTCCTGTTTCTTTATCATAGCCATAAAACATTGGGCGAATTCCAATCGGATCGCGTCCTGCAATTAAAGTCCCTGTTTTGCTGTCTTTTAATACTAGGGCGAACTCTGCATCAAGCATCTTCATCATCACATCAACGCCAACACGTTGATAAAGAGGAATCAATACTTCACAGTCACTGCCTGAATGGAAAGTGTAGGTTGAAGATAATAATTCTTTCAATTCTGTGTAGTTATAAACTTCCCCATTACAAATAAGCGAAATACCATCGTGTTGGAATGGCTGATTACCTTGCGAACTTAAATCCATAATGGATAAGCGGTGAAATCCCCAAGTTGCATCATCTGTACAAATTACTGCTTGATGATCTGGACCACGATGAAAAATATGATCGAAACTACGCTTAAATGCCTCTGAAGGCTGCGCTGAAGAAGAAAATACAAATCCACACATACAAAAAACCTCTGTTTTAAATTGAATTATTTCTAGCTAGTATAGTGGAAAAATAATTTTTATCTACCTTTTTTATTAAATTTTAATAAATTTTTTATAATTAAAAGAATTTAATTGAATTTTATATAGAATAAATAGCTTATTTTTGTATTTTTTCAAATATTGTTATGTAAAAAAGAGAGTCATTGATTTATTTATTTAATTTTCGATATAGTACTCGGCGTGATTTTACTGAAATAAAGGAAGAAAAATGCTTAATTGCCCCCATTGTGAGAAGAAAGTAGATAGTAGTTTATCGCACTGCCCATTTTGCCAAACGCCATTACATGATGAGGCGGCTAAGCAGGTCTATCAACAACGTATTATGCAAAGTACACAAGAACGCCAAGAGTTGAATAAGCGTAGTGCTAAAGTTCAGTTAGTATGGCTAGTTATTTTTGCCATTGTGATTGCCGGGTTATTTTGGTGGAAAAGCTAGAAAAGTATTTAGAATAAAGTCCACTCGGAATGACGGACAATTTTAACTTCAAAATATGAACGGACCATAAGGTCAAATCAGACTACAGGCAAACCTAAATTT
Organism: Gallibacterium faecale; assembly: GCF_027920745.1. NCBI lineage: Bacteria > Pseudomonadati > Pseudomonadota > Gammaproteobacteria > Pasteurellales > Pasteurellaceae > Gallibacterium > Gallibacterium faecale. Next base: position 2,205 of record NZ_JAQIBB010000080.1, read on the forward strand.
GTTCATAAATCTTAATTAAATGTTTAATGGGTTCCCTCTCACACTTGCCCGAATGTAAATCAGATTTTCAGGCAAAAAAAGTGATCATTTTTCGAACGTAGTGAGAAAAATCTCTGTTTTTTGCCGCCCGGAAAATCTGATTGGAATGAGGAACAGCAAGTGTGCGAGGGTAGGCTTTCTTTTGCTTCGTTTTCTTTGCCTAAACAATGACAAAAAGCGATAGCTTTTTGAACGTTGCTAGCAACGGCCCGTTAGGGTGAGCAAGCTTGCTTGCGAATAAAATGAAGTCGCCCTTTAGGGCGAAACCTAAATTCTAATTAGAACAAAAACATCTAAAAATAGACATAGTCATAAAATTGAACGGACCACAAGGTCCGTTCTTGTCATAATGAGGAATATAAGTTATCCAAATTGTTATAAAGTACTGCTATCGATCACAAAACGATACTTCACATCACCTTTTAACATACGTTCATAAGCTTCATTAATTTGCTCAGCTTTAATTAATTCAATATCTGCAACAATATTATGTTCTGCACAGAAATCTAACATTTCTTGTGTTTCTGCAATACCACCAATCATTGAGCCAGCAATCGCAGCACGTTTACCAATTAAGATCGACACATTTGGTGATTGATGCGGATCTGCTGGTACACCAACTAAAGTCATTGTGCCATCACGTTTTAACAATGCAGTGAAGTTATCAAGATTGTGAGAAGCAGCAACCGTATTTAAGATAAAGTCAAAGCTCTTATAATGTTTTGCCATCTGTTCTGGATCTTTAGAGATCACCACTTCATCAGCACCTAATTTATGCGCTTCCGCTTTCTTAGACTCAGACGTTGTGAAAGCAACTACATAAGCCCCCATAGCGTGAGCAAGTTTAATTCCCATATGGCCTAAACCACCAATACCAACAACCCCTACTTTTTTACCTGGTCCGGTATTCCAGTGACGAAGTGGTGAGTAAGTGGTAATGCCCGCACAAAGTAAAGGCGCAACTGCGGCTAATTGATCTACACTGTGTTTAATTTTTAATACATAGTGTTCATCGACCACAATTTGTTGTGAATAACCACCTAATGTATGACCTGGAGCATCTTCAGTTGGGCCATTATATGTACCAACCATATGATCACAGTAATTTTCTAGCCCTTCTTTACAGTCATCACATTCACGGCAACTATCCACCATACAACCAACACCAACTAAATCACCCACCTTAAATTTAGTCACGTGTGTCCCAACTTCAACCACTTTCCCGACAATTTCGTGTCCCGGTACACAAGGATATAACGTACCCGCCCATTCAGAACGCACTGTATGTAAATCAGAATGGCAAACACCACAATAAGCAATGTCAATTTTGACATCGTGATGTCCAGTAGCACGGCGAGTAATTGTTAATGGTTCTAATGGTTTATCGGCGGCATATGCGCCATACGCTTTAGTCATATTTTCACTCCCTAGAAAATAGTTGAGAAATAACGATATTTGTTAAATAAAAGCTATGTTACGATAATTATTATTTCTATAAAATTTATTAATCAGAATTTCATAATTTCTAAAATAGAAACCATGTTAAATAAACTTGAAGCCTTAAAAGTGTTTTGTGTGGCGGCAGAAACGTTACAATTTAAAGAAGCAGCAAACCGTTTAGCAATTTCACCACCTGTGGTTACGCGTATTATTGCAGAATTAGAAGATCATTTAGGTGAGCCTTTATTTCAGCGAAATACACGACAAATTAAATTAACTGAGTTTGGTCAGCAATTCTTGCCACAGGCAAAGCAGTTAGTAGAAGAAACTGAACGACTATTTGCTCCGACTCGGCGGCGACATAATCAGGATATGGCAGGATTAGTGCGGATTACTTTGCCAGAATTACCCGATCAAGAAAATATTCTGCAAGAATTACTGCAAGCGATCTCACCGTATCCAGAACTTATTATTGATTGGCAACAAAGTGAAATTCGAGTAAATGCGATTGAAGCCCAAATTGATTTAGGAATTCGTATTGGCAATTTCACAGATGGCAGAATGATTACCCGGAAAGTTGGTGAAGTTACTGAAAAAATTGTCGCCGCACCAACATTGTTGGCTAATAATGGCTATCCAAAAGATATCGCAAATTTACAAAAAAACTTTCCCTTATCGGCCATTTTTGATGGCAATACAGGGCGAGTTTGGAGCTGGTATCTTAATGATCATTGGCAGTTTACGCCAAATCGTCCGCAATTTATTGGTAGTCACGGCAACATTACGTTACAGGCAGCGTTAGCCGGAAGAGTGGTAGCCCACCAGTTGGATTGGTTGGTTGATCCCTATTTGTCTAGTGGTGAATTGGTTGAACTATTTGCTGAAATACCAAAGTACCGTTGGCCAGTATATGTTTATCGCCCACAAAGAACAATTACACCAACTCGGGTAAAAGTCGTTTTTGATCTGTTAGTGGAGATTGTTGGGAAACGATTTAAAGCAAAACCTCATACTAAATAAAGTATGAGGTTTGCAATGAGCGTTAAAAATTTTCGAGGTATCTAGAATTTTAATTATTTCAAAATTTCATCAATTTTTGCAGATGCTTGCGCAACTGCTTCTTCTGCTTTATAAGCAAGTCCTTCAACATGAATCACATCAACATTGCTTAAACCAACAAAACCAAGCGTTTGTTTTAACCAAGGCGTTAATGTATCAAATTCTGTCCCAGCGTATTCACCACCACTTGTTACAAAGGCAAATACAGGCACATTTGGTAGTAAACCTTTTGGACCATTTTCATCATATTGGAAAGTCACACGTGGACGAGCAATATAATCAATATAGGTTCTAAAGGTAGCCGGTGTTGTGAAGTTATAACGTGGTAAACCTAACACAATGTAATCAGCATTTTTTAATTCAGAGATTAATTCATCAGCTAAAGCGATTGCTGCACGTTGCGCTGCAGTATCTGTAACACCAGCACGAATTGCCGCCACAGTTTCACTATTTAAAAGTGGAACAGGATTCGCATCTAAATCACGATCAACGATGTTTACTTCAGGCCATTTTGCTTTTGTTTTTGCAATAAATTGATCAATAAGCTGATTTGAAAAACTATTTTCACCATTTACAGAGGTGCGTAATACTAAAACATTACTCATCAAGAAACTCCTTCTATTGTTTATTTCTAAGATTATCTAAAGCCCAAGCGCCGCTACCCGCTACTGCAATATAAAGATAGATAAAGCAGAATAAGACAGCAGCTTCACCACCATTCAGTAAAGGAAGTAAGAAAGTTGAAGCGGAAGCGTGACCGATAAAATAAGCAAATGCCATTTCACCTGACAAGATGAAAGCTACAACTCGGGAAAATAAACCAAGTACTAATAAAATACCACCGACAAGTTCTAGGATACCAGCAATTCCTATCATAGAAAAAATCGATAAACCATCAAACATTGCTACATGAGGCAAACCCAATAATTTTGCACTGCCGTGTAGTAAAAATGTGTATCCTGCCACGATACGTAATAACCCTAATCCATAGTTAGGTAAGCTGTTTGTACTACTCATAAGTTGTCCTTTTCTTATTACTGAACGAAAACGTAGCTTAGTATATTGATTTCTATATTGGAAAAAGATATTGTTTTTGGAAAAGTATTATTTCTTAATAGGAAACAATAATGGATACATTACAAAGTATGCGGATTTTTCGCCAGATTGTAGAAAGCGGTAGTTTTAGCAAAGCAGCAGATCAGATGGATTTATCAACCTCTATGGTGAGTAAGCATCTATCGCATTTAGAAAATTACTTACAAGCGAAGTTATTAAATCGAACTAGCCGTAAATTAAGCTTAACCGAAATGGGCGAACAATATTATCAACGTTGTATTATTGCATTAGATGATTTAGAGGAAGCAAAACAAATTGTAAGTCAGGGCACGATTCATCCGCAAGGAACGTTAAAAATTACAATGCCCGTTTGGTTTGCTACTCCACCCTTTGTTAATTTGTTAGCAGAGTATCGCAGCCGTTATCCTAAAGTGAATTTGCAGCTTTCATTAGATAATCATCATGCGGATTTGGTGGGACAAGGGTTTGATTTAGCATTAAAAGTGACAACCCATTTATCAGATAATTTAATTGTTAAACCGATTGCGAGTATCGCTTTTCACTGGGTAGCTAGCCCACAATATTTAACTGAGTTTACGAAGCAGCCACAACAATTATGGGATCAACATAAAGGATTAGTGCCGACTTATACACATTTGGAGCATCATTTTACAGATACGATTGCCAGTGATAATACCCTAATGTTGTATCAATTAGCGTTAGCAGGACAAGGTGTTGCTTATTTACCTAGTTATTTGTGCGATGATGCTGTGAGAAATGGCAAGTTACAGATTATTCCCCATCCTGCTAACCGTAATCATACGCTTTATGCTGTCTATATGAATCGAGAATTTATGAGCGCAAAAGTACGTAGTTTTATTGATTTTATTGCGGAAAATTTTGCTGGCATGGTAGAAAAGGAATATCACTTTTAATAGATCATAATGAGAAGGAGTAACTTTTCATGATCATGATGTAAAAAATCTATTTAATATTTTTTCTAATGGATGAATTAAATACATTGCATACACATTGCTAATATATTCCAATGAGATTTTTCGGGGCAAATAACAGTGATTGTTCGCACAGCGTTTGAAATCACCTTTTTGCTTGAACATCTTATCTGTATTTGGAGAGGTAAGAGATGGAACTCACCAAAGATTTATTACGATTTATCACCAAATTTAGGTTTATTGGTAGTCTAGAATGGCCTAATTTAGGTTATTTTTTATCTATTTCTGGTTAAGTGATAGGGTAACCACGATATATAGTTATGGAGGCAAAATTATGAAAAAAACAGTTATTTTATATTCCCCAATCCCTACAGAATTGCAAGCCCGTTTAGCTAATGAATTTAATCTTATTTGTTTTGATAAAGTGGATTGCCATAATGAGCAACAATTTTTGGCTGCATTAGCTGATGCAGATGGGGTAATTGGTTCAGGCGTTAATATAAAAGGAGAAAAACTGGCTAACGCTAGAAAGTTAAAGGCAATTTCTACGATTTCTGTTGGTTACGATAATTTTGATGTCAATGAATTAACCGAGCGAAACATCCGTTTAATGCATACACCGGGAGTATTAACAGATACAACGGCAGATTTAATTTTTACTTTATTACTGACGACCGCAAGACGGATAGTTGAAGTTTCTGATTTTATTCATCAAGGGAAATGGCAGAAGAGTATTGGACGTGATTTATTTGGAGTTGATGTCCATCATAAGACTATAGGTATTATCGGAATGGGAAATATTGGTGCAGCTGTCGCTAAGCGGGCTTTTTGTGGTTTTGATATGCGAGTGTTATATACCAGCCGTCAACATAAACCAGAGGTTGAGCAAAAATATCAGGCTGTATGGTGTGAATTAGATCAGTTATTAACAGAGGCTGATTTTGTTTGTATTACCCTACCTTTAACACCAGAAACGGAAAATCTACTAACTAAAGAAAAATTAGCATTGATGAAACCAACCAGTATTTTGATTAATGGTGGGCGAGGTAAAATTGTTGATGAACAGGCGTTAATTGAGGCATTAAAGAATAAACATATTTTGGCAGCGGGATTGGATGTGTTTGTACAAGAGCCATTGCCGGCTGATTCAGAATTGCTGTCTTTACCAAATGCAGTGTTAGTACCGCATATTGGTTCAGCAACTGTTGAAACAAGGTATAAAATGGCTGAGTTAGCGGTAGATAATTTAATTGTAGCATTGCAACCGGCTAAGCCGACTACCAACCTAGTAAATCGGGACGTTGCATAATAAAAATCCCCGATAGATAAGCCTATCGGGGATAACTTTAAGCTAAAATATCTATGGAATTAGGCAACTTCGCTAATTTTAACTGGGCGCCCTTCATCTAAAGATTTTTTCGCTGCTAATGCGATTAATACTGGTTGTAAACCATCATTACCATTCACTAAAGTTGGCTTGTCATTGACGATAGAATCCACGAAACATTTGATTTCATCTGCAAAAGATTGCATATAACGTTCAAGGAAGAAGTATTTTGGTTTTTCAGCAATAACGCCAGCTTCACAAGAATAAACCGCAGTAGAATCGGTATCATTGCGAGTTTGTACAGCTCCTTTTGAACCAAAAACTTCAGCACGTTGATCGTAACCGTAAACCGCTTTACGGCTGTTATCGATAACACCAATAGCACCATTAGCTAATTTTAAGGTAATCACTGCAGTATCAATGTCGCCTGCTTTACCAATTTCTGGATTAACTAATACACCACCAGCTGCATAAACTTCAACAACTTCACTACCAGATAAGTAACGAATCATATCAAAATCATGAATAGTCATATCGAAGAATAAACCACCTGATACTTTTACATATTCAATTGGTGGAGCATCTGGGTCACGAGAGGTAACACGGATTAAGTGTGGTTCACCGATATCACCAGCAACTACACGATCTTTAATTGCTTTAAAGTTATGGTCAAAACGGCGGTTAAAACCAACTTGGAATTTCACACCTGCTTTCTCAACAACATCAAGCACTTCACGAATTTTGTCCTTATTTGGATCAATTGGTTTTTCGCAGAAAATATGTTTACCCGCTTGGGCGGCTTCAATAGAGATTGGTGCATGAGTATTGGTTGATGAACAAACTAATACCGCATCAATTTCAGGATCTTGTAAAATTTTACGATAATCATCGTAAACGTTAGGGATCCCCATACTTGCTGCCCAAGATTGTAATTCTTCAGTTACTTTGATATCAGAAATTGCTTTAATTTCCGCACCTTTAACATATTTGCTGATACTTTCTGAGTGAACTCGACCGATACGTCCAGCACCAATAATACCTACTTTAATCATTTTATGACTCCTTAAATACCTGCAACTTCTTTAATATATTTACGACCTTTCAAGGCATATTCAAATGGGTTTGCTAAAGCAGGATCTTGCTCCGCTTCAACGACCATCCAGCCTTTGTAATTATGTTTTTCTAAGATGTCAAAAATTGGTTTAAAATCAATTACGCCATCACCAGGTACGGTAAATGTTCCTTTTTTCACACCTTCTAAGAAGCTAAGATCGTTAGCTTTTACTTCAGCAACCACTTCATCACGCACATCTTTTAAATGAACATGAACAGTACGATCAACATATTTCTCTAAGACATCTAACATTGCTTGTTGGCTGCCTTCAGAATAATAAAGGTGTCCTGAATCGAATAAGAGATAAACATCATCATTAGTTATTTCCATATATTTATCCACTTCAGCAGGTGTTTGAATACCTGTTCCCATATGGTGGTGTAAACATACTTTCATACCTTTTTCAGCTGCTAATTTAGCCAATTCGTTATAGCCTTCTGCAAGTAGTTGCCATTCAGCTTCAGTGAAAACAGTTTTTTCTTTGAAAATTGCTTTCTTTTGCCCTTGAATACTACGACTTTGTTCTGAACAACCGATTACTTTCGCCCCCATTGCATGAAGGAAATCACGATGTTCAATAAAGCCTTTGATGGTTTCTTCTTTTTTACCATCTACAAAGAATGTACTAAACCATGCGTTACAAATTTGAATACCGCGTACATCTAATTTGTGTTTTAACACTGCAATATCACGTGGATATTTATTACCAACTTCACAACCTTGGTAGCCAGCAAGCGCCATTTCACTTACACATTGTTCAAATGTATTTTCACTCCCTAGTTCTGGAAGGTCATCATTAGTCCAGCCAATAGGGGCAATACCAAGTTTTACATTTTCTGCTTTCATAAATTTTCTCCTAGTGGAAAATAAGTAAATTATTAATAACGTCTTGCTTCATTGATGCGTAATTGCGAAGTTGTATAAGCTTGGCGAATACGTTCTTTTGTAGAAACTTCAGCTACGCCAACATGCCACCAACTGCCATAACCATGAACCATTGTTTTTGGTAAAACTTTTACATCAATTAAAGTTGGAACTGATTGTTTTTTCGCATCTGCTAATGCAGCAATAAGTTCTTGTTCGTTACGAACGGTATAAGTTTTACAACCATAACTTGCTGCATTCATTGCAAAATCAATAGGGATAAATCCAGCATCAAGTTTATTTGTATTTGGATTTCTAAAACGGAACTCTGTACAGAAACTATCCATACCATGACCTACTTGTAAATTGTTGATACAACCATTAGTCATATTATCGAAGAGTACGACATTAATTTTTTTCTGTTCTTGTACAGCGGTAACTAATTCAGTATGCAACATTAAGTAAGAACCATCACCGAGTAAGGTATAAACTTCTTTGTTTGGCTCTGCTAATTTTGCACCTAAAGAAGCGGCAACTTCATATCCCATGCAAGAGTAACCATATTCAAGATGGTAAGTATTTTCGCCTTTTGCTTGCCATACACGTTGTAAGTCGCCTGGTAGACTACCTGCTGCGGCAACAATAATATCATTTTCAGTAAGTTGTTGATTTAAGATGCCAAGTACACGACTTTGGGTAAGGCAAGAATCAGTTAATTTAATAAATTCTGCAAAAATCTTATCTCGATTTGGTAATGCATCATCGACTTCAGGGACAAATTTTTCGGAATAAGTAACGTGTGCAACACGATGTAACTCTTCTGCCATCTGTTGTTTAGCATCAGCAACTTGTGAACCCCATTCAGCTTGGTAACCAGTAAGAAGCGGTTGTAATTGTTGTAATGCCGCTTTTGCATCGGCTGTGATTTGAACCCCATCAAGTTTATAAGCATCAAAACGTGCAACATTGATATTGAGGAACTCAACATTTTCATTTTGGAAAATCCATTTAGATGAGGTGGTAAAATCGGTATAACGAGTACCAACCCCAATCACTAGGTCGGCTTTTTTTGCTAAGAGATTTGCTGCAAGGCAACCAGTTTCGCCAACACCACCTACATTTAATGGGTGATCTGCAACAATAGCGCTTTTACCTGCTTGAGTTTCTGCAAATGGAATTTGATAAGCTTCCGCAAATGCTTTAAGTTCTTGCGCTGCTTCAGAATAACGTACACCACCGCCACAAATAATTAATGGTTTTTTCTTCTGTTTAATTAATTCAACTGCTTGTGACAACATTGCTGCGGTTGCAGGTGTTCTTTCAATACGGTGAATACGTTTTTCAAAGAAATATTCAGGATAGTCATAAGCTTCAGCTTGAACATCTTGTGGAAGTGCAATAGTCACAGCACCAGTTTCAGCAGGGTCGGTAAGTACACGCATAGCGTTGATACAAGCGCTCATTAACTGTTCTGGACGTGTAACACGATCCCAATATTTACTTACTGCTCGGAAAGCGTCATTAGTACTAATACTTAAATCATATGGCTGTTCAATTTGTTGTAATACAGGATCTGGTTGGCGAGTAGCAAAAACATCTCCTGGTAATAGTAATAATGGAATACGGTTGGCTGTTGCTGTTGCGGCAGCTGTAATCATATTTGCTGCACCTGGACCAACAGAAGAAGTACAAGCATAAATTTGTTTTCTTAATTTTTGTTTAGCAAATCCAGTTGCAATGTGAGCCATACCTTGCTCATTGCGACCTTGATGCACAATTAATTCACCACTGTCTTGTTCTAAGGCTTGACCTAAACCAAGTACATTACCATGACCAAAAATTGCAAAGATACCTTTCACAAATTTTGTAACTTTACCATCGACTTCAACATATTGATTATCTAAGAATTTTACGAGTGCTTGCGCAACTGTAAGGCGTTGAGTTTTCATTGACTTCTCCTTAATTCATCTTCTCAATTAAGATTGATTGGTTGTTATTCTACTCAAAAAATTTTCCAATAAAACGAAATATGAAATATAAATTTCATTTTTGAGAGGTGGATCAACTATTTTAAAAAAATTTGCATAAATCTAAGGCATAATTCAGTTATCTTTCAGTTGATTTAATCGAAAAACAGTTCTTTTTTATCCTAAAAATGAAAAATTTTGAGATCTCTCTCGCAAAAAAGATCATAATAGGTGGAAAATTGAAATTTTTATTCTAAAATTAAAATCGATAGATTTTTTATTTTCTTTAAATGTGAAGTAGTACTGATTTTTTTAGGAGGCAGGAAATGTCTAAAACATTAGATGTAATTTGTTTAGGCCGTGTTGCAGTAGATTTGTATTCACAACAAATAGGTTCTCGTTTAGAAGATGTAAGCAGTTTTTCTAAATATTTGGGTGGTTCATCAGGTAATGTTGCTTATGGTACCGCGATTCAAGGTTTAAAATCTTCAATGTTAGCCCGTGTTGGTGATGAACATATGGGGCGTTTTTTACGTGAAGAGCTACAAAGCGTTGGGGTAGATACAAGCCATTTAATTACGGATAAAGAACGTTTAACCGCATTAGTTATCCTAGGCATCAAAGATACTGAAACTTTCCCGCTCATTTTTTATCGTGATAATTGTGCTGATATGGCTATTACTGCGGATGATTTCAGTGAAGAGTATATTGCTTCAGCAAAAGCTTTAGCGATTACAGGTACTCATTTATCACATCCAAAAACTCGTCATGCGGTATTGACAGCATTAGAATATGCAGGTCGTAATGGTACTAAACGTTTATTAGATATTGATTATCGACCTGTATTGTGGGGATTAACCTCATTAGGTGATGGTGAAACACGTTATATTGATTCAGAAGCCGTAACAAAATCTTTGCAAGAAGTATTACATCATTTTGATGTATTAGTGGGAACAGAAGAAGAGTTTCATATTGCAGGTGGTTCAACAGATACATTAACGGCATTAAAAAATGTACGTAAATTCTCAAATGCAACATTAGTTTGTAAACGTGGTGCTTTAGGTTGTTCAGTATTTGAGGGTGAGATTCCAGATGATATTGATGGTGGCTTAAATGTGTATGGCGTTCGTGTTGCTGTATTAAATGTATTAGGTGCTGGAGATGCCTTTATGTCTGGCTTATTGCGTGGCTATGTTAATGAAGAGGGGTGGGAACAAGCTTGTCGTTATGCAAATGCGTGTGGTGCATTGGTTGTTTCTCGCCATGGCTGCGCACCCGCAATGCCAACTAAAGCTGAATTAGATGACTATCTCTCTCGTGCAGAATCAGTACCTCGTCCTGATCTAGATAGTACACTTAACCATTTACACCGAGTAACAACACGGAAACAAGAATGGGATAATCTTTGCATTTTTGCCTTTGATCACCGCTTACAGTTAGAGGAAATGGCAGAAAAATGTGGTGCAGATGTAAAACGAATTCCACAACTTAAACAGTTATTACTACAAGCAGCAGAGCAAACGGCAAAAGAAGAAGGTATCTATGATGGACATGCAGGAATTTTAGCGGATACCACTTACGGTCAAGATGCTTTAAATGCGATTACAGGTAAAAAATGGTGGATTGGTCGCCCTATTGAAAAACCAGCGTCACGTCCATTAGAACTAGAACATGGTGACTTAGGTAGTCAGTTGATTTCTTGGCCAAAAGAGCATGTAGTGAAATGTTTAGCTTTCTATCATCCAAATGACAATGAAAACATCAAACAACGCCAAGATGCTAAATTGTTAGAAGTTTATCAAGCGTGTTGCCGTACAGGTCATGAATTATTGTTAGAAATTATTCTGCCAAAAGATATGGAGCAAAATGAAACATACTATGTTGAAATCATTAGCCATTTATATCAATTAGGTATTAAACCAGATTGGTGGAAACTTCCAGGAATGACATCAATCACTTGGCAACAACTTACAGCGGTAATTAATGCTAATGACAAATATTGTCGAGGTATCTTAATTTTAGGCTTAGATGCACCAGAGAGTGTTTTTGATGAAACATTCAAACAAGCGGCATTAGCACCAATGGTGAAAGGATTTGCGGTAGGTAGAACAATTTTTGGTGAACCGTCTGCACAATGGCTAGCAAATCAATTAGATGATCAAGCATTAATTAGTGCCGTTTCAGAGAAATATCGTAAATTGATCCATCTTTGGAAAAAATATCGCGGTTAAGCAATAGTTTTAAGTAGGAGAGTAAGCCCAATAACCTAACCTCTCGAGGTTAGGTTATTTTTTTGTCATTGGTATAGTAGTAGGAATAAAAATAAAACCTTAATGCCTAGTCACAGATTATCTTCTTGTTGGAATGCTAAAGAGATCGCTAAACTTTGCACTAGATTCATTGTTGAACATTGAGAACGGAAGCCGTTGATATGAGCTTCTTTGATGACAAAAGAAATATCGCTAAAACTCACTAATGGACTTAGTTGGCTGTCGGTGATTGCAATCTGTTTTACCCCTTCTTTAGCAACAGAATCTAAGATATTTAGCGTTTCTTTAGCATAAGGGGCAAAGCTAATTGCCACTACGACATCACCAGGCTTAATCAAATTTAACTGTTCTTCAAACATTCCGCCTAATCCGTCAATGATATAGGAGCGGCGGTTTAGATGGTGTAACGCATAATTTAAATAACAAGCGATACTATAAGAACGCTTTAACCCAATAATAAAAATATTATTAGCAGAATCTAATAATTTCACTGCATTGTTGAGCTGCTTGCTATCGATATTTGTAGCAAGTTGTGTTAATGCTGTGGCATTAGCATGAGCGAAAACGGCTAAAATATTTTCTGGACTATTCTGTTGGGTATTTTCTGCATCCATTTTATGAAAAAGTTCAGCCCTTTCTTTATAGTCAGCAGTAGATTCCATCAGGCTTTCTTTAAACACCTGCTTCATTTCATTAAAACCACTAAAATCAAAAACATTAGCAAAACGAATTAATGTTGAAGGCGGAACCTCTGCCCGTTCAGCAATCACCGCAACAGTATCAAATACCACACTATTTGGGTTATCTAAGATATATTTGGCAACTTGTTTTAATCGTTTACTTAGTGAGTCATAACGCTCTCTGATTTGATATTCTAATTGTTCGACTTTGATTGATTTATTCATATTTTTATGCGTAGTGAGTGAAATGTAATCAACATTCTAAGATATCTTACTAGGAATTGAAAAGAAAATTTCATTTTTATTGATCATGGTACAAGTAGCCATAGGGCTATATTGATTCGCTCTATAATAGAAAAAGAGAAAATAATATGGGTTGAATGGTATGATGTGGTTGAAATCTGAAGCTTATCCCCAATAACTAGGGACGTATTTTTTTATAAGGATAACTATTATGTCAAACCCATTATTAGATCCAAAAGGATTACCTGAATTTTCAAAAATTAAGTTGGAACATATCCAACCAGCGATTAGCCAATTAATTCAACAATGTCGTGATACCGTAGAAGAAGTGTTAAAACAGCCAGAATTAACTTGGCAAAATTTCTATTTACCGTTGGCTGAAGTCAATGACAAATTAAGTAAAGCGTGGTCACCCGTTGCGCATCTAAACTCAGTGAAAAATAGCCCAGAATTACGAGAAGTTTATCAAGCTTGTTTACCATTACTGTCTGAATACGGTACTTGGATGGGACAACATCAAGGGCTATATAAAGCCTATCTACAACTAAAAAATAGCCCAGAATTTGCTAGTTTAGCAAAAGATCAACAAAAAGCGATTGAAAATAGCCTACGTGATTTTGAGTTATCTGGTATTTCTCTTCCGGCAGAGCAACAGCAACGTTATGCCGAAATTGTTGCACGTTTATCAGAATTAAGTTCTCAATTTAGTAATAATGTACTTGATGCAACGATGGGTTGGGAAAAGGTGATTACGGATGTGAATGAAATCGCTGGTTTACCAGAAAGTGCATTGCAAGCGGCGAAAGCGTCCGCAGAAAGTAAGGGCGTGGAAGGGTATCGTTTTACATTAGAGTTTCCAAGTTATCTACCTGTAATGACCTATTGTGAAAATCGTGCTTTACGTGAAGAAATGTACCGAGCGTTTACGACCAGAGCCTCTGATCAAGGGCCAAATGCGAGTAAATGGGATAATTCTCCAATTATGCAAGAGATTCTTACTTTACGTTATGAGCTAGCAAAATTACTCGGGTTTGATACCTATGCAGATTTATCACTAGCAACCAAGATGGCAGAAAGTCCAAAACAAGTATTAGATTTCTTGCAAAATTTAGCAAGTTGTTCCAAAGCGCAAGGCGAAAAAGAATTTGCTGCATTACAACAATTTTGTCGTGAACATTTTGCCGTTGAAGAGTTGGCTGCTTGGGATATTGCTTTTTATAGTGAAAAACAAAAGCAAGCATTATTTGCAATTAATGATGAGGAGTTACGCCCATATTTCCCAGAAGATCGCGTATTATCTGGTTTATTTGAAGTGGTTTCACGAATTTTTAAAATTAAAGCCGTTGAACGTTTTGATGTGGATACTTATCATCCAGAAGTACGATTCTTTGATTTAATTGATGAAAATAATGAGCTAAGAGGAAGTTTTTATCTTGATCTTTATGCCCGTGAACATAAACGTGGCGGTGCCTGGATGGATGATTGCATTAGTCGTAAACGTAAATTAGATGGTTCATTACAAAAACCGGTAGCTTATTTAGTATGTAATTTTAATCGCCCAATTGGCGATAAACCGGCACTCTTTACTCATGATGAAGTGACGACATTATTCCATGAGTTTGGGCATGGTATCCATCATATGCTGACAAAAATTGAAACTGGCGATGTATCAGGAATTAATGGTGTGCCATGGGATGCAGTCGAATTACCAAGCCAATTTATGGAAAATTGGTGTTGGGAAGAGGAGGCATTACAGTTTATCTCTGGCCATTATCAAACAGGAGAGCCGTTACCAAAAGAGAAGTTAGCTCAATTAATCAAAGCGAAAAATTTCCAAGCCGCTATGTTTGTCTTGCGTCAACTAGAGTTTGGTTTATTTGATTTCCGCTTACACTATGAATTTGATCCAACTAAATCAGATCAAGTTGCAACAATTTCCGCTGAAGTCAAACAGGATGTTGCTGTGGTGAAAACGCCAACTTGGGTAAGAACACCGCATAGTTTTAGCCATATTTTTGCAGGTGGTTATGCCGCTGGCTATTATAGTTATTTATGGGCAGAAGTCCTTTCTGCGGATGCCTTTTCTCGTTTTGAAGAAGAGGGAATCTTTAATCCAGAAACAGGTAAGTCTTTCTTAGATAATATTTTAACTCGTGGTGGTTCGGAAGAACCAATGGAACTCTTTAAGCGTTTCAGAGGTAGAGAGCCTAAGTTAGATGCATTATTGCGCCATAAAGGGATTATTAGGAATGATTAGCTGTGAACTCTATGCTTCTACTTTATTGTTTTATTTAATTTAATTGATAAATGAGCTGATTTTTATGTGAGGAATAAAAATCAGCTTTTTACTATTGATTCTTCCAAAAAAAGAAATCTCTTTTTTGATCTCCTACCAAGAATAATCTTTTATAGTATTTTGTTTTTTCATATATATAAATGTTATATATAAATCATAAATAATTAATTTTTTTATAAAAAAATATTTATTTTGTTATTTTTTATCTAATTTTATCTCTTTTTTTATACTGTTCGTTTTCTTGTTTTTATATTGTTCGGTTTTTTAAATGCTATTTAACGAAAAAAAATATAAGACAAATTCTGATTTAGTCAGTAACTTAAATTTAACAAAGTAATAAAAAAGGAGATCTTAAATGGCTAATTATCAGAAACTAATTTTAGGGCATATTATTTTACCGTATAAAGAAATAGAAAATGGATATGTTGCTGTTAGTAATGGAAAAATAGCTTATGTTGGGGAGTGTGCAGCAGGTATTCCTGATGCAGAAGAGGTTCTTGATTTTTGTGGTAGTTATGTTTTCCCAGCCGCAATTGATGCTCAAGTTCATAGTAGGTGTAGTGATCCACTAAATTAGCAGTCCTTGATAGGTTTTTTCGCTAAAATTGGCGGTAATCCT
>NZ_JAQIBB010000081.1:0-16516 GCF_027920745.1 Gallibacterium faecale
AGGAAACTCTCATGTTTTATTCTAACAATCCTCTCATTAAACACAAGACTGGTTTACTTAATTTGTAGAAGTGAGATTTTTAGTGGTACGCTTTTTTGGTTTAGCCAAATCTTTTACCACTTCAATCCCTACTGGCGGTTTCTCTAATGCTAAAGCTAACACTTCATCAATAGTTTCCACAGGGCAAATCTCTAATGCTGCTTTTGCATTTTCTGGAATTTCCTCAAGATCTTTCACATTATCTTTTGGAATTAACACACGTTTAATTCCGCCACGGTGTGCTGCAAGTAATTTCTCTTTTAACCCACCAATTGGCAACACTTTACCACGCAGAGTAATTTCTCCTGTCATTGCTACATCAGCTCTAACAGGATTTCCTGTCAAACAAGATACTAATGCAGTACACATTGCAATCCCAGCACTTGGACCGTCTTTTGGTGTTGCACCTTCAGGAACGTGAATATGAATGTCACGCTTTTCATAAAAATCAGGATTAATTCCAAGCTGTTCTGCTCTTGCGCGCACCACAGTCATTGCCGCTTGAATTGACTCTTTCATCACATCGCCAAGTGATCCAGTATAGTTTAGCT
The DNA here is from genome assembly GCF_027920745.1 of Gallibacterium faecale. Taxonomy (NCBI): domain Bacteria; kingdom Pseudomonadati; phylum Pseudomonadota; class Gammaproteobacteria; order Pasteurellales; family Pasteurellaceae; genus Gallibacterium; species Gallibacterium faecale. The sequence continues at coordinate 591 of NZ_JAQIBB010000081.1, forward strand.
TACCTTTACCCGATACTGACGCGGATTCAATCGTTAATAAATCACCGCCTACTTCGGTCCAAGCAAGCCCTGTAACTTCACCAATACGGTTTTGGCTATCTGCTTTACCATATTCAAAGCGTCTTACACCTAAGTAGTCGTGAAGATTATTACTATCCACCACAACTTGTTTTAATGATTTATCTAATAATAAATTCTTCACTGCTTTACGACAGATTTTTGAAATTTCTCGTTCTAAGCTACGTACTCCTGCTTCACGAGTGTAATAACGGATAATATCTAAAATTGCTTCTTCTTTAAGAATCAATTCATTCTCTTTTAATCCATTACGTTCAATCTGTTTCTTTAATAAATGGCGTACAGCAATATTCAATTTTTCATCTTCGGTATAACCAGAAAGACGAATAACTTCCATACGGTCAAGTAATGGCCCTGGAATATTCATTGAGTTTGAGGTAGCCACAAACATCACATCAGAAAGATCGTAATCAACCTCAAGATAATGATCACTAAACGTATTATTTTGTTCTGGATCTAATACTTCTAATAATGCAGACGCTGGATCACCTCGCATATCCGCACCTAATTTATCAATCTCATCCAATAAGAACAGTGGATTTCTTACCCCTACTTTTGCCATATTTTGGATTAATTTACCTGGCAAAGCACCAATATAGGTACGGCGGTGCCCACGAATTTCGGCTTCATCACGCACACCACCTAATGCCATACGCACATATTTACGACCAGTTGCCTGTGCAATAGATTGTCCTAGTGAGGTTTTACCTACTCCAGGAGGTCCAACAAGGCAAAGGATTGGGCCGCGCATTTGGTTTGTACGAGTTTGTACCGCTAAATATTCTAAGATACGTTCTTTAACCCGTTCTAAGCCATAGTGATCATTATTTAAAACCTCTTCGGCTTTCTTTAAGTCTTTTTTCACCTTAGTACGTTTATGCCAAGGCACTTGTACCATCCAATCAATATAGCTACGAACCACAGTTGCTTCAGCAGACATTGGCGACATCATTTTTAACTTTTGTAACTCTGCTTCTGCTTTTTCTTCAACTGCTTTTGGCATACGAGCATCAGCAATTTTTTTCTTTAATTGTTGAATTTCATTTTCAGTGCCCTCTGCTTCACCAAGCTCTTTTTGAATAGCTTTAATTTGCTCGTTGAGGTAATAATCACGCTGATTCTTTTCCATCTGTTTTTTCACACGATCGCGGATTTTCTTATCAATACTGCTAATTTCCATTTCAGTTTGAATCAGTCCGATCAATGCTTCAAAACGTTTTAAAATATCAGCTTCTTCTAATAAATTTTGTTTTTTCTCAATACTTAACGGCATATTGCTCGCTAAGGTATCAGCCAATTTTTCTGGCTCATCAAGTTCTTTTAATGCTGCCAATACTTCTGGCTTAATTTTATTTTGTTGTTGAGTAGAAAATTTATCTAACTCGGTTAAAACTGTATTTTGAATAACGCTTAATTCTGTTTGATTATTAATAATTTCAGGAATTTCTTCTATCTCTGCAGAAAAATACTCTTCATCATAGAATTGAACAACTCTGGCTCTGCTTCTACCCTCAACTAATACTTTCACTGTACCATCGGGTAACTTAAGTAATTGAATAATGGTTGCAACAGTACCAACTTGATAAATATCTTCTGCATTTGGTTCTTCGAGATTAGCTTCTTTTTGGGTAACTAATAAAACATCTTTACCACTTTCCATTGCCTCATCAAGGCTACGAATTGATTTAGCACGTCCTACATAAAGTGGCATCACAATATATGGAAATACAACGACATCTCGCAATGGTAAGACAGGAATTTGTTTTGTATCTGATAATTCTTTATTCATATTGTTGTTCTCTTGTCTATTGCACGGAATTCGGGGTATATGGGGGAGCTTTTTTTAATCTCAAGGGTATTCACCAATTTTCGAGATAAATAAGTAAAAAATCTGCACTCCAACTAACGCTAAAGTGCAGATTCTTAGATTGTAGTACGAAAAAATTAATTTGCTAGGAAATTATTTTTTCTTTTTCGCTTTTGCATTTGGTAAGTCTGTTACTGTACCTTCAAACACTTCAGCAGCAAGACCTACTGATTCATGTAAGGTTGGGTGAGCATGGATAGTTAATGCTAAATCTTCTGCATCACAACCCATTTCGATTGCTAAACCGATTTCACCTAATAATTCACCACCATTAGTACCAACAATCGCACCACCAATTACACGATGAGTATTCTTATCAAAGATAAGTTTAGTCATACCATCTGAACAGTCAGAAGCAATCGCACGACCTGAAGCAGCCCATGGGAAAGTTGCTACTTCATAAGCAATGCCTTCAGCTTTACATTCTTTTTCCGTTTTACCAACCCATGCAACTTCTGGTTCTGTATAGGCGATAGATGGGATCACTTTCGGATCGAAATAGTGTTTTTGTCCTGCAATTACTTCAGCAGCAACGTGACCTTCGTGAACACCTTTGTGAGCTAACATTGGTTGACCAACAATATCACCAATTGCAAAGATATGAGGTACATTAGTACGCATTTGTTTATCAGTACGAATGAAACCACGTTCATCTACTTCAACACCCGCAATATGTGCATCAATTAACTTACCATTTGGAGTACGGCCGATTGCCACTAATACAGCATCATAACGGCGAGTTTCATTTGCACCCTTACCTTCCATAGAAACATAAATACCATCTTCTTTTGCTTCTACTGCAGTTACTTTTGTTTCTAGTAAGAGATTAAATTTCTTCTCGATACGTTTAGTAAAGATTTTAACTACATCTTTATCTGCCGCAGGGATAACTTGATCAAACATTTCAACCACATCAATTTGTGATCCAAGTGCATGATATACAGTTCCCATTTCAAGACCGATAATACCACCACCCATGATTAATAATTTTTCAGGCACTTCTTTTAATTTTAGTGCATCTGTTGAATCCCAAACACGTGGGTCATCATGTGGAATGAATGGTAATTGAATTGGACGTGAACCTGCAGCGATAATAGCGTTATCAAAGGTAATTTTGGTTTCACCATCTTCACCCGCTACAATAATACTATTAGCGCTTGCAAATTTACCGTAACCATTTACGACTTGTACTTTACGCATTTTAGCCATACCAGCAAGACCACCAGTTAATTGGCTAATTACTTTTTCTTTCCAACCACGAATTTTTTCAATGTCAGTTTTTGGTTCACCAAAAACAATACCGTGTTGTGCTAAAGATTTTGCCTCTTCGATAACTTTTGCAACGTGTAATAATGCTTTAGATGGAATACAACCTACGTTTAAACATACCCCACCTAATGTTGAGAAACGTTCAATAATTACTGTTTCTAAACCTAAATCCGCACAACGGAACGCAGCAGAATATCCTGCAGGACCAGCACCTAATACGACCACTTGTGTCTTAATTTCTTTATTCATGTTAAGCCTCATTTTCCCATTCTAACAGAGCATTGTTAGATACGGTTTTCCATTAATTTGTAACAAAAGCCTGAATCCTCAGGCTTTTGCTTCCATTTTACTACATGACTAAGCGGCGTAAATCCGACAACACACCACTGATATAGGTAATAAAGCGAGCCCCATCAGCCCCATCGATCACACGGTGATCATAAGACAATGATAATGGCAACATCAAACGTGGAGTAAATTCTTTACCATTCCACACTGGTGTCATTTCAGACTTAGATACCCCAAGAATTGCAACTTCTGGTGCATTTACGATTGGTGTAAAGTGAGTACCACCGATACCACCTAAGCTTGAAATAGTGAAACAACCACCTTGCATATCTGACGCAGTTAATTTACCAGCACGTGCTTTCTTCGATATTTCAGCAAGTTCACGAGAAAGTTCGATAACACCTTTCTTATTCACATCTCTGAATACAGGTACCACCAAACCATTCGGTGTATCTACTGCCACACCAATATTGATGTATTTCTTCAAGATTAAACGCTGAGCATCTTCAGTAATTGAGCTGTTAAATGTTGGATAAGCTTCTAATGCTTTTGCAACAGCTTTCATAATGAAGACAAGCGGAGTAATTTTAACATCAAGTTTTTGTTTTTCAGCAAGAACATTTTGTTCTTTTCTGAATTTTTCGAGTTCAGTGATATCTGCTTTATCCCATTGGGTAACATGTGGAATCATTACCCAGTTACGGTGTAAGTTTGCACCTGAAATCTTCTTAATACGACCTAATTCAACTTCTTCAGTTTCACCAAACTTGCTGAAGTCAACTTTCGGCCATGGTAATAAGCCAAGACCCGCACCTGCATTTCCACCTGCTGCCGCAGCTGGTGCTGTACCAGATTCAGCAATTTTAATTGCATTCTTCACATAAGCTTGAACGTCTTCTTTTAAGATACGTCCTTTACGACCAGTACCTTTAACTTTATCTAAATTAACGCCAAACTCGCGTGCTAAGCGACGAACAACTGGTGTTGCATGAGCGAAACTTGCACTCTTAGTAACATCTTCACTTGAAGCTGCTGCAACTGGTGCTGCTGGTGCAGATGCTGCTGGAGCTGCTGGTTGTGCTTGTGCTGGCGCAGCCGCTGCTGCTGGAGCTGCCCCTGCAACTTCAAAACGCATAATTAATGAACCAGTTGATACTTTATCACCTGATTTCACGAGAATTTCTTTTACCACACCGGCGAATGGTGCTGGGACTTCCATTGAAGCTTTATCACCTTCTACTGTGATAAGTGATTGTTCTTCGCTAACGCTATCACCAACACTTACCATAATTTCAGTCACATTCACTTCATCGCCACCAATATCTGGTACATGAACATCTTGTACACCACCAGATACTGCTGCAGGTTGTGCAGCTGGTACACTCTCTGCTGCTGGTGCTGACGCAGGCGCTGCGGCACCGGCAACTTCAAAACGCATAATTAATGAACCAGTTGATACTTTATCACCTGATTTCACGAGAATTTCTTTTACGACACCGGCAAATGGTGCTGGTACTTCCATTGAAGCTTTATCACCTTCTACTGTGATTAAAGATTGCTCTGCAGTCACAGTATCACCAACATTCACCATAATTTCAGTGACATTCACTTCATCGCCACCAATATCAGGTACATTAACATCAACCACAGAAGCTGCTGCTTGAGGTGCTGGTGCAGCTGCTGGTGCTTCGGCAGCTGGAGCTGAGGCAGGTGCTGCTGCACCTGCTTCTTCTAAAATAAACATCGGTGTACCAGTAGAAACTTTATCACCAACTTTAACTAAAAGTTCTTTAATTACACCTGCTTCTGGCGCTGGGACTTCCATTGAAGCTTTATCACCTTCTACATTGATCACACTTTGATCAACTTCAACAGTGTCACCAACTTTGACCATAACTTCTGTTACAGTAACTTCATCACCGCCGATATCAGGTATAAGAATTTGTTTTGACATGTTTTATATCCTTGTGATTGTTACAGTTAATTATGCGTGTAAAGAGTATGCTTTATCAGCATCAATACCATATTTGCTAATCGCTTCGACTAATACTTTCTTATCTAAAGTACCTGCTTTCACTAATTGTGATAATGCTGCTACTGCAACGTGTTTCGCATCAACTTCAAAGTGTGAACGTAAGTTTTCACGACTATCAGAACGACCGAAACCATCAGTTCCTAATACAAGGTAGCTGCTTGCTGGTACATACGCACGCACTTGATCAGCAAATAAACGCATATAATCTGTTGCTGCAACCGCTGGCGCATCGTTCATTACTTTAGTGATATAAGGAACTTTCGCCTCTGCTTCTGGGTGTAATGTGTTGTAACGTTCGATTTCGTTACCTTCTCTCGCAAGTTCAGTGAAAGAAGTTACGCTATACACATCTGAAGATACGCCAAAGTCATTCGCTAATAATTGTGCAGCTTCACGAACATGACGAAGAATTGCACCTGAACCAAGTAATTGAACTTTGCCTTTACCTTGACCAGTAACAGTTTCAAATTTATAGATACCTTTACGGATACCTTCTTCTGCACCTTTCGGCATTGCTGGTTGATCATAAGTTTCATTCAAGGTAGTGATGTAGTAGTAAACATCTTCTTGATCCGGACCATACATACGACGTACACCGTCTTGAATGATCACTGGTACTTCAAATGCAAATGCAGGATCGTAAGATACACAGCTTGGAATCGTTAATGCTTGGATATGGCTATGACCATCTTCGTGTTGTAAACCTTCACCATTTAAGGTTGTACGACCAGAAGTACCACCAATCATGAAACCTCTTGCACGTTGGTCACCTGCTAACCACATTAAGTCACCTACACGTTGGAAACCAAACATTGAGTAATAAACAAAGAATGGAATCATTGGTAAATCATTGGTGCTATATGAAGTTGCTGCTGCAATCCAAGAAGCTGTTGCACCTTGTTCGTTGATCCCTTCTTGTAATACTTGACCATCAATAGCTTCACGGTAATAAGCCACTTGTTCACGGTCTTGTGGCATATAGTTTTGACCATGTGGGTTATAGATACCGATTTGACGGAATAAACCTTCCATACCAAAAGTACGCGCTTCATCAGCGATAATTGGCACAATATGTTTTCCAATTGATTTATCTTTTAACAACACATTTAATGTACGTACAAACGCCATTGTGGTTGAAATTGGACGTGATTGTGCTTCAAATAATTGAGAAAACTCTTCAATTGCTGGCACATCAAATTGTTGTGTAAAGCGCGGTAAACGGCTTGGAACATAACCATGTAATGCTTGGCGACGTTCATGGATATATTTATATTCTTCTGAACCTTCTGCAAATTGGATATATGGTAATTTTTCAAGATCTGCATCAGAAACAGGAATATTGAAACGGTCACGTACGTGTTTAACGCCTGACATATCCATTTTCTTAACTTGGTGAGCAATATTCTTACCTTCTGCTGCATCACCCATTCCATAGCCTTTGATAGTTTTAACAAGTAAAACAACTGGTTTACCTTTAACTTGTTTTGCTTTGTTAAGTGCAGCAAAAATTTTGATTGGATCGTGACCACCACGGTTTAATGCCCAGATTTCATCATCTGTCATATCTTTCACTAAATCCGCAGTTTCTGGATAACGACCAAAGAAGTGTTCACGTACATACGCACCATCTTTTGACTTCATTGTTTGGTAGTCACCATCAACCACTTCCATCATTAATTGTAGTAATTTACCTGAAGTGTCTTTTTGTAGTAAACGATCCCAACGACGTCCCCAAATAACTTTAATAACTTCCCAACCAGCACCGTTAAAGTTGCTTTCTAATTCTTGGATAATTTTACCGTTACCTGTTACTGGGCCATCAAGACGTTGTAAGTTACAGTTAATAATGAAAACTAAGTTATCTAATTTTTCACGCGCAGCAAACGCTAACGCACCACGTGATTCAACTTCATCCATCTCACCATCACCTAAGAAGGCATATACAGTTTGATCTGAAGTATCTTTTAAGCCACGGTTATTTAAATATTTTAAGAAACGTGCTTGATAAATTGCGTTCAATGGTCCTAAGCCCATTGATACTGTTGGGAATTGCCAGAATTCTGGTAATAATCTTGGGTGTGGATAAGAAGATAAACCTTTACCGTGAACTTCTTGACGGAAATTATCCATTTGTTCTTCGGTTAAACGACCTTCAACAAATGCACGTGCATAGATTCCTGGTGCGATATGACCTTGGAAGAAAACGAGGTCGCCACCATTTTTTTCGTTACGTGCTTTGAAGAAGTGGTTGAAACAAACTTCATATAAAGTCGCTGAAGATTGGAAAGACGCCATGTGTCCGCCTAATTCAAGATCTTTCTTAGACGCACGTAATACAGACATAATTGCATTCCAACGAACTGCACCACGAATACGACGTTCAAGGTCTAAATTACCTGGGTAATTAGGCTCTTCACTAACAGGAATGGTATTGATATAGTCTGTTGTCATTCCAGTAGGAAGTGAAACATTATTTGCTCTCGCACGTTGCACAAGTTGTTCAATAATATATTGAGCTCGTTCAACACCCTCTTCACGAATCACTGAATCGATTGCCAACAACCAATCGTTGGTTTCAATCGGATCCACGTCATTTTTTACCATATCCGACATGGGTTCTTCCTTTTTTATGTATTATAAGTTGACAAAATGCTGTAATACTTTCAACAGCAAGGAAAGTATTAAGCGACTGATAAAACATTATCTGTTAAATTAGGCCTGTGAAATCAAAGTGCAGACTTCACAATTTATTAACTAATTTTAGAAATTTTATTAGATTTTTTGAAATAAAGATAGATAAAATTTGTTTCAAAATACCAAAATTTCCTAAAATTGTCTATTTTACAACCACCCTTTTTTAGCTATACCTATATCTAGTAACACTAACTAGCACAAATATATCCTGCACAAAATAGCATAAAGTTTTTTCTCCTTTCTTCAATTTCATTACAATATGCTAAGTAGATCACAAACTTTTCTGGTTAGCTTTGTATGGATATCAATAAAGACATTGCACAAAAAATTGTTAATAGAGCTATGAAAATTATTCCTTACTCTATCAACGTAATGAATAAAGATGGCATCATCATTGCTTCAGGTGATACTTCAAGATTAAACCAGCGTCATACTGGAGCAATACTCTCTATTCGAGAAAATAGAATTGTAGAAATTACCAGTGAACTCGCAAAACAGTGGAACTATGAAGCAAGAGAAGGTATCAATTTACCTATTACTTACCAGGGAAAAGTCTTAGGCGTTGTAGGCATTTCAGGAATGCCTTCGGAAGTTAAACCTTTTGCTGAATTGGTTAAAATGACGGCTGAGCTAATTATTGAACAAGCAATTCTATTAGAACAAGAACGTTGGGAACATCGCTATAAAGAAGAATTTGTATTAAATCTATTAAATGACAACCGATCTTTCTCTGAGCTTAAACAACAAGCCTTTTTTTTTAATATCAATCTAGACTTACCTTATATCGTAGCTGTTATAAAAATTTGCCAATCTAATTCAGCAAAATTACAAGAATTGGTCACTTACCTAAATCAATCCGATTCTAGTCATCATATTGCTATCTTATCCCTCAATACAGTGGCAATTCTACTACTCGAACATGAGATTAATCAGAAAAAATTAAATCAATTATTACCACCAAATACCTCTCTTCGTGATTATAAAATTGCAGTTGGTGCAAAACTAGAAAATAAATTTAGTTTACATCTCTCATATAAAACAGCTTTAAGTACCTTAAAATATGGACAGCACTTTTTTCCAAAACGTTCAATCTACTTTTTTGAACAACATCAATTACCAGTTTTATTAGATAATTTAGCAGATTCATGGCAAGCAGAAGAGCTTCTTAAACCAATGCAAGGATTATATGAACAAGACCAGAATGCTCAGTTACGTAAAACACTACAGCAATATTTTTTATCAAATTGTGATCTAACTCGCACAAGTAAAAACTTATTTATTCATATAAACACCCTACGCTATCGTTTAAAGAAAATTGAGCTGTTAACACATTTACAATTCAATAACATAAATGATCTTTTTATTTTATACTTAGGTACTATCTTAGATAAATCGTTGTCTAAATCTACAATAAAAACTGAGTAATTGAGTATTTTATTGGTACATATACACAAAGATCTTTTCATAATAAGGAGTAATATCACTCTAGTTTCTCAAAAACTATAAGGAGTTTTTCTATGAGTGGTATAGCATTAATTATCTGTTTTATCATAGCTATCATTATTATGATTTTGCTAATAGCTAAATTCAAAGTCCATCCTTTCTTAGCTTTAATGGCCGTATCATTTGTATTAGCACTAATTGCTGGAATTAATCTAAGTAAAATTCCAACAATTATTGGTGAGGGTTTTAGTGGTACATTTAAGAGTATTGGTATCGTAATTATATTTGGTGCCATCATAGGTACTATCCTAGAAAAAACAGGTGCCGCGCTAAAATTAGCTGATATTGTAGTCAGAATTGTTGGTCAGAAAAAGCCTGAACTTGCTATGTTAATTATGGGATGGATTGTAGGTATTCCAGTATTTTGCGATAGTGGATTTGTCGTACTGAATCCTATTCGGGAAGCTATTTATAAAAAAATTTCTGCTAATCCTGTTGGTATGGCAGTTGCACTCAGTGCAGGTCTATATGCATCTCATGTATTTATTCCACCAACACCAGGTCCTATTGCCGCCGCTGGTGCAGTTGGTTTAGGGAATAATTTACTACTCGTAATCGGTATGGGTATTATTGTTTCTATCCCTGTCTTAATCGCTAGTTACTTCTTTGCTAAATACATCAGTAAAAATATTCAAATCGAAAATGACACTAGTGATGAAACACTAATAAAAAATTATGATCAATTAATTCAACAATATGGTCCTTTACCTAATGCATTTTTAAGTTTAGCACCTATCTTTATGCCTATTTTACTCATGGCATTAGGCTCTATTGTAAAAATCATAGGTCTTACAGGTAATTTTGCAATATTCATCGGATTTCTAGGTAATCCAATTATTGCCCTCGCGGTTGGTGTTATCTTTTCTATAATTTTACTAATTAGTACAGGAAAAATTAGTGATTTTGATAATCTCACTAACGAAACATTAAAAATTGTGGGACCAATCCTTTTTATTACTGCTGCTGGTGGTGTTTTAGGAAAAGTGATTACTGAAGCAGGTTTTGTTGAATACATTCGTCAAAATGCTCATGTAATTAGTGCCGCAGGAATTTTCTTCCCATTTATTATCTCTGCTATTCTAAAAACAGCCCAAGGGAGTTCTACTGTCGCTATTATCACTACTGCTTCTATTATGGGGATGTTTAATGCTGGAGATTCTTTAATGAGTGCTTTAGGATTAACTTCTGAAATTGCAGCAGCACTCACAGTTATGGCAATTTCTGCTGGTGCAATGTGTGTTTCTCATGCAAATGACAGTTATTTCTGGGTAGTAACTAACTTTACTAAACTTACTCCTCAGCAAGGTTACCGCACACAAACCACATTAACTTTTATAATGGGGATTGTTGGTATTTTAACTGTATATATACTCTCCTTAATTTTGCTGTAATAAGGATTTTAAATGAAGATTATTATCGCACCAGATTCTTTTAAAGAAAGTCTAACAGCTTTACAAGTTGCACAAGCAATTGAAATCGGCTTTAAGAAAATTTTTCCTAATGCTGAATATTATAAAATTCCAATGGCTGATGGCGGAGAAGGTACTGTGCAATCATTAATTGACGTATGGCAAGGTAAATTAATGCAGACAACAGTTACTAATCCTCTAGGAAACGCCACTATTGCAGAATGGGGACTATCAGCAGATAAAAAAACTGCAATTATTGAAATGGCAGCAGCCTCAGGTTTACACCTTGTTCCAGAACCAAAACGTAATCCATTACTAACGACCAGTTATGGTACAGGAGAATTAATAAAAGCTGCACTAGATCAAGGTGTTACAAAAATTATTCTGGGCATTGGTGGCAGTGCTACCAATGATGCAGGTGTTGGAATGTTGCAAGCGTTGGGAGCTAAGTTCACTGATGCACAAGGTGAAAACTTACCTTTTGGTGGTGCTGCCCTACAACAACTACAATCTATTGAATTAGAAACATTAGATTCTCGTTTAGCTAATGTAAAATTTGAAGTTGCTTGTGATGTAGATAACCCTTTGTGTGGTGAAATTGGAGCTTCTGCGACTTTTGGTCCACAAAAAGGAGCTACCCCCGAAATGATTAAGCAACTCGATCAAGCATTAGCCCACTTTTCAGACATTGTAGAAAAAATATTTCAACGAAATATTAGTAACATTACAGGTGCAGGAGCAGCTGGAGGTATGGGGGCTGGTTTACAACTCTTGCCTAACTGTATTCTACGTTCTGGGATAGATATTATTATTTCAGCAACACAACTAGATAAATATATCTCTCAATCAGATATTGTTATTACTGGGGAAGGACGTATTGATGGGCAAACAATTCATGGCAAAACCCCTATCGGTGTAGCTAAAGTAGCAAAAAAATTTAATAAGCCTGTTATTGCCATCGCTGGTTGTTTACGATCAGATTATGAGGTTGTATATGATGCTGGAATTGAGGCTGTCTTTCCAATTATTCGTAATGTAACAACGTTAGATGAAACTCTAGCACAAGGGCATAATAATTTAGTTTCTACAGCACAAAATATTGCTAGACTAGTTAAATTATCAATAATGCCCCATTAATCTAGAAAATAATAGCAGTCTAATTGTAATTAGGCTGCTATCCTCCCCTAACAAACATTAGCTTTCCGATTACAAATTTTGTACAATCTACGCCTTTTTTGAGTGATTAATCTGTTTATTTACGTATAAAAACCTATGAATACTACAACTCCAAACATTGGCTTTTTAAGCCTTGGTTGTCCAAAAAATTTAGTGGATTCTGAACGTATTTTGACTGAATTACGTGCAGAAGGTTATAACATTGTTCCTACTTATGAAAACGCAGACCTTGTTATTGTCAATACCTGTGGTTTTATTGACAGCGCAGTACAAGAATCATTAGAAGCGATTGGCGAAGCGTTAGAAGAAAACGGTAAAGTGATCGTAACTGGCTGCTTAGGAGCAAAAGAGAATCAAATTCGTGAAGTTCATCCAAAAGTATTAGAAATTACTGGACCACATAGCTATGAAGCTGTGATGAATCACGTTCATAAATATGCACCTAAACCAGAATATAATCCTTATATTAATGTCGTTCCAAAACAAGGGATTAAGCTAACACCTAAACATTATGCGTATGTCAAAATTTCTGAAGGCTGTGATCATCGTTGTACTTTCTGCATTATTCCATCAATGCGTGGTGATTTAGATAGTCGTCCAATTAATACAATTTTAGATGAAGCTAAACGTTTAGTTGATGCAGGTGTTAAAGAATTATTGATCGTCTCTCAAGATACTTCCGCTTATGCTTTAGATAAAAATCAAAAAGAACAAAAGTCAAAAACGGTGTTTTGGAACGGTATGCCAATCAAAAATGATTTGCTTACCCTCTGTGAACAGTTAGGTACATTAGGTGTTTGGGTACGTTTACACTACGTTTATCCTTACCCACACGTAGATAAACTTATTCCATTAATGGCACAAGGAAAAATCTTGCCTTATTTAGATATTCCGCTACAACACGCTAGTCCAAAAATCTTAAAAGCTATGAAACGTCCTGGTGCTATCGATCGTACTTTAGAAAGAATTAAACAATGGCGTGAAATCTGCCCAGAATTAACTCTACGTTCAACCTTTATCGTGGGTTTCCCTGGTGAAACTGAAGAAGATTTCCAAATGCTACTTGATTTTATTCAAGAAGCTCAACTTGACCGCGTCGGCTGTTTTAAATTTAGTCCAGTAGAAGGTGCACCTGCAACAGAAATGGCAGATCAAGTCCCAGAAGAGGTTAAAGAAGAACGCTTCCATCGTTTTATGCAGCTACAACAACAAATTTCTGCTGCACGTTTGCAACAAAAAATCGGTAAAACTCTACCTGTGATGATTGATGAAATTGACGAAGAAGGAATTATCGGTCGTTCAATGGCAGACGCACCAGAAATTGATGGGGTTGTTTATATTGATAATCTCAGCGAACAAAATGTTAAAATCGGCGATATTGTGATGGCTACTATTCACAATGCTGATGAATATGATTTGTGGGCAACCATTTAATCTTTAAACTATATCGGGAGATTTGAGGATAACTTCACCAATAGCCACAAATCTCCTTTCTTTCACATTCACAAACTGACTAATCTGTGCTAAAACCTCTCCGTTCCTGATGAAAATAAAACGATTTTTGATAAGAGAGAGGCAGTTATGACAGAAATATCTTTCCCTTCAACTTCACAATCTATCCAACCTGCGGAAATTTACCTTGCCGGTGGGTGTTTTTGGGGATTAGAAGCCTATTTCGCAGCAATTGATGGCGTATTAGATGCAGAATCTGGTTATGCTAATGGCGACAGTGAAAATCCAAGTTATCAGCAAGTTTGTCAAGGCAGCGGACACGCTGAAACAGTTAAAGTCACTTATGACGCCAAACAGCTTTCACTAAAAACTATCCTGGAATATTATTTTCGTGTAATAGATCCAACAAGCCTCAATAAACAAGGTCATGATCAAGGTATTCAATATCGTACTGGTATCTACTATACCCATCCTGAACAAAAGCCGATTATTGATGCAGCCATGGCCCAAGAGCAAACTAAATGGCAGCAACCGTTAGTCGTTGAAGTTCAGCCATTACAAAGTTATTACCCTGCCGAAGAATACCACCAAGATTATTTAGCAAAAAATCCTAATGGATATTGTCATATTGACTTACGTAAAGCCGAAGAAGTCATTATTGACGCTGATAAATACACTAAGCCAACTGATGCTGAGATTCAGCAGAAATTAACGGCTGAAGCGTTTAATGTTACTCAACAAAATGGTACAGAACGCCCTTTCTCTAATCGCTACTGGAATTTTTTCGAGCCTGGGCTATATGTCGATATTATTAGCGGCGAACAATTATTTGCTTCCAATGATAAATTTCCTTCTGAGTGTGGCTGGCCAAGTTTTACCAAACCAATTGCTGCAGATGTTGTAGTTTATCATCGCGATACTAGCCATGGCATGATACGCACAGAAGTCCGCTCTCGAGTTGCTGATGCCCATTTAGGTCACGTATTTGAAGATGGTCCTCAGGATAAAGGAGGATTACGTTATTGCATTAATAGTGCTGCTCTACGTTTTATTCCATTACAGCAATTAGTTGCAGAAGGCTATGCTTATCTTTATAAGCGGATTAATAAATAGTTAATTATGAATTAAATTCATTTTAAAACTGAAAATTATTAAATTGACGCAACTCTAAAATATCCCTATTTTAATGTCTAGACGGCTAAACATCTAAATAAGGAGAATAATATGAGTTACGCCAAGGAAATTGATGTTTTAAATAGAAGCATTGCAGATTTAAATGGAGAAATTAATGTTTCTTTTGAGTTTTTCCCACCCAAAAATGAAAAAATGGAAAATCTGCTTTGGGACTCAATCCAACGCTTAAAAGTATTACAGCCTAAATTTGTTTCTGTAACTTATGGTGCAAACTCTGGTGAGCGTGAGCGTACTCATGGTGTGGTTAAAGCCATCAAACAACAAACTGGTATTGAAGCTGCACCACATCTTACTGGGATTGATGCCTCACCAGAACAATTAAAGCAAATTGCTAAAGAGTATTGGGAGAGTGGTATTCGACGTATTGTTGCTTTACGTGGCGATGAACCGCCTGGTTACAGTAAAAAGCCATTTTACGCTCGCGACTTAGTCACTTTATTGAAAGGGGTTGCTGATTTTGATATCTCTGTTGCAGCCTATCCAGAAGTTCATCCTGAAGCAAAATCTGCACAAGCCGATTTAATTTTTCTTAAACAAAAAGTAGAAGCAGGTGCGAATCGAGCAATTACTCAATTTTTCTTTGATATTGACAGTTATCTACGTTTCCGTGATCGCTGCGTTACCGTAGGCATTGATGTTGAAATTGTACCGGGTATTTTACCTGTATCTAATTTTGTTCAATTACAAAAAATGGCAAAAGTGACTAATGTTCGCATTCCAAGTTGGATGTATAAACTTTATGATGGTTTAGAACAAGACCAAACAACCCGTAATTTGATCGGTGCAAGCATTGCGATTGATATGGTAAAAATCCTTTCTAAAGAAGGGGTAAAAGATTTCCATTTCTATACCTTAAATCGTTCTGAACTCACTTATGCCATCTGCCATACCTTAGGATTACGTCCGCATCTTGCGGCTGCATAGAAAGGATTTTTTTAGGAATACCTAGATAAACAAAAGG
>NZ_JAQIBB010000082.1:0-16328 GCF_027920745.1 Gallibacterium faecale
AGAAAATCCGCCACAATAGTGTGGCAGATTTCACACTTCTCAAAATTAATTTTAAAACTAATGTAACTTCATTAATGGACGAATAAAACGGTTTAAGCGTCCCACTAACATAAATAAAGCTGTTTTAAAGCAACCATGCAAAGCGACCTGATGCATTCGGTATAAAGAAACATAGATAAAGTGAGCAATATGTCCTTCAATCGTCATTGAACCTCTAACCAAATTACCCATTAAATTACCCACTGTACTAAAGCGGGATAGTGAAACTAATGAACCATGATCATAATAAGTAAATGTTTTTAAAGGCTTATTTTCTAATAAGGCTAAAATATTTTTTCCACAAGTCGTTGCCATTTGATGTGCAGCTTGAGCACGAGGAGGCACAGGTTTACCATCTTTCTGTAATAGCGCTGCACAATCACCAATCGCAAAAATATGATCATCAAGCGTTGTCTGTAATGTGTCTTTCACTTGTAATTGATTGATACGATTAATCTCTAAACCATCAAATTGCTTAGTCACATCAGAAGCGCGAATTCCTGCTGCCCAAACCATTAAATCTGCTTTGATCTCTTCACCATCATGTGTTTTTAAACTGTTTGTCGTTGCTTCAATAATGCGTGTATTTGTACGAACATCCACACCAAGTGCTACTAACTCTTTGTGTGCTGAATTAATAATTCGATCCGATAATGCAGGTAAAATTTTATTTCCTGCTTCAATTAAAGTCACTTTTAAACAACGATTATCAATTTTGCCAAAGCCATAACCTGATAAATATTGTGCCGCATTATAAAGTTCTGCTGAAAGTTCCACTCCCGTTGCCCCTGCACCAACAATCGCAATATTGATTTTATTTGGTTCAACTAACTGAATTTTTTCAGATACCACAACATCATCAGCGGCAAGATTATCCTCAGCAAACTTTAAAAAGAGTTGCATCATCCGTTTTTGGAAATACAGTGCTTGGTCAGGACTGTCTAGAAAAATACAGTTCTCACTGACACCTTTTGTATTGAAATCATTAGACTTACTGCCAATACTTAATACCAAAATATCATAATTAATCTTACGTTCAGCAACTAATAATTTGCCTCGTTCATCATGAATCGGGGCTAAAGTGATATTCTTTTCATTCCGAGAGAGCGCTGTAATATAGCCTTGTTGGAATAGGAAACCATGATTTCTTGCATGAGCACGATAACTTACCGCTTCCACACCATCATCTAATGATCCTGTCGCAACTTCATGTAATAGCGGTTTCCACAAGTGAGTCTGATTGCGATCGACTAAAATCACTTCTGCTTTCTTTTTACGCCCTAATTTATGGCCAAGAAAGGTCGCTAATTCAAGTCCACCAGCACCACCGCCAACAATCACGATTTTTTGCATAAATGTTTCTCCATTAAGATAATTGTAAAATTTTAGTGAAAGTATATCGCACTTTATTTTATTTATTTAATAGAAAAAAATTATTATCAAATGAATTATTAATACTACTAGTTATAACATTTTTTAAACAACAACATAACGCAACATAAAAAAACGCATACTGCCAAATGACAGTATGCGTTCATCAATTCAAGGAAGATTAATTATTGAATATTAATAAAGTTTTCTTGAAGTATTGAACCAATCTTCTTTAAAGGTACGTTTCATATTTTGAATTGCATCGATAATATCGTGGTGAACCAATTTCTCATTTTGGATACCCACACAACGACCTTTCTCTCCTTGTAACAATAATTCAACCGCATATACTCCCATTCTTGACGCAAGAATACGGTCAAATGCACAAGGTGCACCACCACGTTGAATATGTCCTAATACTGTCGCACGAGTTTCGTGTTTTACCCGTTCTTCAATTTCTTTCGCTAATTCATTGACATCACACATATGTTCAGTAATCGCAATAATTGCATGGCGTTTTCCTTTTTCAATGCCATACTCGACTTTACGAATCAGTGCTTCACGTTCAAATGGGCGTTCTGGCACAACGATAAACTCACAACCACCAGCAATAGCTGCTGCTAAGGTTAAGTCGCCACAATAACGTCCCATAATTTCTACAATGGAAATACGTTGGTGTGAACTTGAGGTATCACGTAAACGGTCAATCGCATCTACCGCAGTTTCTAATGCGGTATGATAACCAATCGTATAATCTGTTCCCGCTACGTCATTATCAATCGTACCTGGTAAACCAATACATGGGAAATCATGTTCTTCAGTCAATAATTTTGCTCCCATATAGGAACCGTCCCCACCAATTACGACTAATGCATCAATGCCGTGAAAACGTAAGTTCTCCACACATTTTGCACGAACTGCCGGATCTTTAAACTCAGGGAAGCGCGCAGAACCTAAGAAAGTACCGCCACGGTTGATAATATCAGATACATGATAGCGTTCTAATTTTTTAATTTTATTGAAATAAAGTCCTTGGTAACCATCATAGATACCATACACTTCTAAGCCTTCGTATAACGTTGCACGCACAACCCCACGAATTGCAGCGTTCATTCCTGGCGCATCGCCACCACTTGTTAATACGGCAATTTTCTTAATCATAATTCGTCCTCATTCGGAAATATTTTAAAGCTAAAAATAAATCAAAACCGCGCTAAGATTACACTATTCACTCTCTATCCTCTAGTGAAATTTTTGATTACTTTCGTAATTTTTGATCTAATCAGGAATTCGCTTGTTGTTCCGCCATTTCCTGTTTAACAACTGAGGTAGGTTCTTGATGAATCATTACATCAGAATGAGGAAACGCTCTCAGTAAGGCTTGTTCCAACTCTTCTGTAATATCGTGAGCGACGACTAATGGTAAATGATCCTCTAATTCTAAATGTAATTGAATAAAACGTACCGCACCCGCTCGGCGAGTTTTAATATCATGAATCCCTAATACGTGTTTATTCTGTTTTGCGATCATTTTGATTAATTCAATTTCTTCATCTGGCAAAGCAACATCTAGTAACATTTGAATGGCTTCCGCGACCATTTTCAGTGCATTCCCTAGAATATACACCGCAATAATTAACGCGCAAATCGCATCAGCCATTACAAAGCCATAATAACTAAGCACTAATGCCACTAAAATGCCTAAATTCATAAATAAGTCAGTCTGGTAATGCAGACTATCCGCTTTAATTGCAGGGCTATCTGTTAATTTGATTGTATATTTTTGGAAAGCGACCAAAATACCCGTCATTACTACTGAAATCACAGTCACCGCAATCCCCCAAATATTATGATCTGTAATCTCTGGAGAATTTAAACGTTGTATGCCTTGAAGAAATAAGAAGACAACTGAACCACAAATAAACATTCCTTGGGCTAACGAAGCGAGCGACTCTGCCTTACCATGCCCAAATGAATGGTTGTCATCTGCTGGCATTAAGGCAAAACGTAAAATCAACATACTGGTAAAAGAGGCTAACAGATCTAATAAAGAATCTGTAATAGCGGCTAAAATACTGACTGAGCCCGTTTTCCACCATGCGATTGCCTTAATTAATACCAAAAACAAGGCGGTAAAAATGGCAAAACAGGCTGCACGTTTTACGTAAATTGAATAATTATTTTTCATCACAGCTCCAAGTTAATGGGTATTTCATCATTTCTGCCACTAACGGTTTCGCTTTTTGTTGTTCTAACTTTTTCAATACTGCCATTGTACTGCTTTTTACTGGCGCAAATTGTTCACTATATTGCACTTGAACAAATCCACACGCTGCCAAATTTTCACCTTTTGCCACATCAACTTGATAATCAGTAAATTGTTCTGCTGGCGGATAAACCACATAACTATACAACTGATTATCTTTTACTTGATTGCTATATACTTGAATGTCTGAACGAGAATACATTTTTTCTCGTAATGCAATACGTTGCAGATAAGTTGGATCAGTCTTTGCAAAATCTTGCTGTAAATCTTGAAAAATCTCTAAATGTGAATGTTTTGCACTATTGGTATCAATTAATTGATAGGTATATTTCACCACACTTCCTAAGTCATCTGTTTTGGTTAATTGATACTGCTGTTGTGCAAAGCTTAATTTTGTTGGTACAGCAATTTTATGTTGGCTTACTTGATGCGATACACATCCTGTTAAGAACAAAATCGCCAACCACGATAAACGTTTAATCATCACTTAACTCCCGTTTAAACACTAACTCTGTTGCAGTTGAAGCTGTTTTATCAAACCAATATCCTGCTAAATCAAATGCTTTGAGCTGTTCGACTTCAGTCACTTGATTTTGTACAAGATAACGACAAAACAAACCTCGTGCTTTCTTCGCATAAAAGCTGATAATTTTATACCGACCATTTTTATAATCCATAAAAATTGGCTTCACAATGGTTGCTTTTAAACGATCGCTGTTCACTGCTTTAAAATATTCATCTGATGCAGCGTTAATCAATAGATTATCGCCTTGTTGATCAATCGCTTGTTGTAGATGATCAGTAATTACATTTCCCCAAAATTGATACAAATCCTTACCATGCGGATTCGCCAACTTAGTTCCCATTTCCAAACGATACGGCTGCATTAAATCTAAAGGACGTAATAAACCATATAACCCTGATAACATTCGTAAATGTGTCTGTGCAAAGTCAATGTCTAGTGCTGATAAACTCTCTGCATCTAAACCAGTATAAACATCTCCTTTAAATGCATAAATTGCTGCTTTGCTATTATTTTGATTATGCTCTACTTGCCATTCTGCAAAACGGGCTGCATTTAATCCCGCCAACTTATCACTAATTTTCATTAAAGAGGCGATGTCTGCTGGAGTTAATTGACGACAAAGATGAATTAGCTGTTCGCTATACGCAGTCAAACTTGGCTGCGTAACCGTATTTATTGGTGCAGGCGTAGTAAAATCCAGCGTTTTTGCTGGTGAAATAATTGCTAACATAGTGTTCCTTCTTTAAATATTGGCGAGTTTCCAATCAATCGGTGTTTTTCCTTGTTGGATTAAATAGTGATTAGCTCGTGAAAAATGGTGACAACCAAAAAAACCTCGATGTGCGGATAACGGCGATGGGTGCGGTGCAGTTAATACACAATGTTTTTGTCGATCAATAAACTGTCCTTTCTTTTGTGCATGACTTCCCCACAACAAAAAAACCAAACCTGATGTATGTTGGTTTAGCGTCGCAATCACGTGATCTGTAAAGGTTTCCCAACCGAAATTCGCGTGTGAATGTGCTTTTCCTTGCTCAACCGTTAATACTGTGTTCAACAACAGTACTCCTTGTGTTGCCCAATCCACTAAATAGCCGTGATTTGGAATTTGAAACCCTTCAATATCTTGGCTTAACTCTTTATACATATTTAATAATGAAGGCGGTGGTGGCACATTAGGTCGCACTGAAAAAGCCAATCCATGCGCTTGGTTGGGCCCATGATAAGGATCTTGCCCTAAAATAACGACTTTAACTTGATCAAATTCAGTATAACGAAAAGCATTAAATACATCTGCCTTTGGTGGGTAAATAATCTTGCCTAAATCTCGTTGATGTTGGACTTGTTGCAAGATCTGCTGAAAATAAGGTTCAGCTTTTTCATGCCCAATCATCTCTTTCCATGTTCTCATGGCATTATCCTTGTTATCGTGTAAGACGCTAAATTATAAAAAAACATTTTCTAAGATCACAAATAAAAATTACATCACCGATTGTTACAATTTCATTATTAAAACGTAAAAATAAATCTACCTCGAATTATTTAGCCTAATAATTTTTTGATTAAAATCAAAATAACCATTCTAAGGAAAACTTTTTATTATTGAGATAGCCAAAATATTGTAATTTAATTTGAAAATATAAAATATTTTGATAAAATTTTGGCCAGTTCATTAGGTTATTAATAGATGCTTTTGGAGGCAATCATGATTAAAGGTATTCAAATTACACAAGCAGCAAATGACAATTTAATTAATTCTTTCTGGTTATTAGATAACGAGAAAGGTGAAGCACGTTGTTTATGTGCAAAAGGTGATTATGCTGAAGATCAAATCGTTGCAATCAACGAATTAGGCAACATTGAATATCGTGAATTACCAGTTGACGTTGCACCAACTGTAAAAGTTGAAGGTGGTCAACACTTAAACGTTAATGTATTACGTCGTGAAACTTTAGAAGACGCTGTAAAACACCCAGAAAAATATCCACAATTAACTATCCGTGTTTCTGGTTATGCAGTTCGTTTCAACTCTTTAACTCCAGAACAACAACGCGATGTAATTACTCGTACTTTCACTGAAAGCCTATAATCTTATTTTTCCTAATCAAACGGCGATCAAAAGGATCGCCGTTTTTTTTACAAAAATTTTCTTCTGTTACTATTCCTACTATCAAATTTTGTAGTTTTTTGAAGCTAACCACTTGTTTTTTTTTTAAACTAAGGAAGTTTTTGCTTACCAAAATAGTTTGGTAGCAAAACAATAGGTTTAACGGGCTTTTATATCTTGTATTGTTATCTTAATGGAGCTTTATATGCAAAAACTTCCTTTCAAACCCATTGCACTTATCACACTTCTTTCATTAGGTATTGTTGCTTGCGGTAGTTCTGGTGGTGGGACAAAACCAGCTACGACCAATGCAGAAAAACCTACAACAGAAAAAGATATTACAACTTCTAATCAAGTTCCCCAAGAAACCAACACTCAAAATTCTTCTACAAACAACTCTTCCACAGACACTACTCAGCTTAATACATTAAAAACCAGACTTGAAACAATTGAAAAACAATTAAATACACTTACCGCAAATCCAACTGACAATAATGCTCAACTAAATGCGTTAATTGCCGAATTACAAACTCAAAAAACCTATTTAGAAGAAGAGCAGAAAAAGTTAAAAGACCAACTTACTGAGCTTAAACAACAAAAAGAGAAATTGATTCAACAAAGAAATGAACTAAGTCAACTAGCAGATAATAAAGAGAAACTTATTCAAGAAAAAGAAAAAGCATTAATTGAAAAAGAGAATATTATCAGGGAAAAAGAAAATATTCTTACAGCACATATAGAGGCAAGTAATGATAAAGATCGACAAATTAGTGAGTTATATAGTCGTATTAGCGATCTGGAAAGTCAACTTTGGAACCACAATACCCCTCTAGAACCCCCTCCAGTTGAAGATGAAAATTTACCTGAAATATTTAAAGACTTTAAAAATTTCTCTACTGCAGTGCCTGATAAAAATGAGTTAAACCGTGTAGATAGTCAATCTTATATTGCAGAAAGGTCATCATTTGTTGGTGAATTATTCCACAAAGACGTTAATACTAAAATAAATGAAGATGCTATTTTCTTACCTTTAGATATACCTGCAAACGGTTACCGAACCGACAAAGTCTATAAAAATGATGGACAATATCAAATGCAAAAAGTGAAACTTGTTGAGAAAATTAAAGATTTTGTAGATAACCAAGGAAAAAATGTTCAAATTCGTATTTCTCAAAAATCTTATAATCTAGAAGACGCAGGAATAAGCCAAAGAAATTGGTTTTATTTAGGATATAGAGAAATGCGAGATGATAGTATCTTAAGTTATGGTGGAGTACCGACATTAGCTAGTAATCTTGAAACACTATCAGGGAATGCCATATACAAAGGAAAAGTATTGGGTATTGGATACAACAAGCCCAGATATTGAATTAAATGTTGACTTTAATAAGAAAACTATCAAAGGCCAAATTGGTTATGACTATTATTATATGTTTAATAAAGGCTCTACTTTAGAAGAAGGTATAATTAAAGCAGAAGGAGAAAGAATTGTTTTTAATGGAAAAATCACAGAAGCATCTTCTCCTTCAATAACTGGTGAATATAATGGTATTTTTATGGGCAAAGATGCCCATCAATTAGCAGGAGAAATTATTAATATAGATAATTCAAAAAGTGTTTTCGTAGCAGAAAAAGAAACAAATTAATAACTAAGCTAAATGGAAGAACCATTCTTCCATTTAGTTTTTTTATTATAGCTAGACGAGGTCTAGCTATAATAACAATACGCCGCTTTTATAGCGGCGTATTTGTTTTGTGAATAAATAAACTCTGGTATCAAATTGAGTTCACTATTTTTAAAATGACATATTTTTTACTTACTGCAAAGCAACCGTAGTTTTGTTAAAATTGCCCAAGTTTTGCAGAAGAATAAGGATGGTATATGCAACAAATTATTGAGGTAAATACACAAAATTTGGCTGAAGTATTAGATATGGGAAAAACGCAGCCATTAGTTTTTGTGTTTTATGCTGCAACTGATAATGCTTCAAATGGTTTTGTGAGTACATTAGAACGTTTAACAACCCAATACCCAAATCAATTTATTTTAGCGAAAGTGAATTGTGAAACTGAACAAATGATTGCGGCACAATTCCGTATCCAAGCATTACCGACCACTTATCTATTTAAAGATGGCGCACCGATAGATGGCTTCCACGGTGTATTGCCTGAACCAGAATTACAACAACGTTTAGCGGTAATTTTACCGAAAGAAGATGAAATTAAGTTTAATCAGGCGTTAGATTATTTGGCAGTGGAAAATTACGAACAGGCGTTACCGCTGTTAAAGGAAGCATGGGAAGTTTCAGATAAGAAAAATAGTGATGTTGCCTTGCTTTACGCTGAAACCTATATCGCAATGAAAAAAATAGAACCTGCACAAGAAATTCTGAAACAAATCCCACTGCAAGATCGTGATAGCCGTTGGCAAGGATTACAAGCTCAAATCGAGCTGTTGATTCAGGCAGCGGATACACCAGAGATTCAACAATTACAGCAAGATTATCAACGTCAGCCAACGCCAGAAATTGCGATTAAATTAGCTGTACAATTACATCAAGCGAACCGCAATGAAGAAGCGCTAGAGCTATTATTAGCTATTTTGCGTAAGGATCTTGGTGCAGAAGATGGCGAAGTAAAACGTCAATATTTAGCTATTTTGGCAGCAATGGGGAATAGCGATCCTTTAACCAATAAGTATCGCCGTCTGGTATATTCCCTCTTGTATTAAGTGTCGCAACAAAGATCAATTATTAAGTTAGGATTCAATATATGACAACAAAACACAGTAAATTATTAATTTTAGGATCAGGTCCAGCAGGTTATACCGCGGCAATTTATGCTGCACGTGCGAATTTAAAACCCGTTTTAGTAACTGGTTTACAGCAAGGTGGACAATTAACAACTACCAATGAAATTGAGAATTGGCCGGGTGATGCAGGCGAAACAACGGGGCCTGAATTAATGCAACGGATGTTAGAACATGCAGAAAAATTTGAAGCAGAAATTATCTTTGATCATATTAATAAAGTTGATCTATCACAACGTCCATTTACCCTTTATGGGGATAGCCAAACTTTTACCTGTGATGCGTTAATTATTGCCACTGGTGCATCCGCAAAATATTTAGGCTTACCTTCAGAAGAGGCTTATAAAGGTCGTGGTGTATCTGCTTGTGCAACCTGTGATGGCTTTTTCTATCGTAATAAACCTGTTGCCGTAATTGGCGGCGGAAATACAGCGGTTGAAGAAGCATTATATCTGGCTAATATTGCCTCTACTGTGCATCTTATCCATCGTCGTGATAGCTTCCGCAGTGAAAAAATTCTTTTAGATCGTTTAATGAAAAAGGTCGAAGAAGGCAAGATTGTGCTACATACCAATCGTACTTTAGCTGAAGTCTGTGGTGATAATATGGGCGTTACCCATCTACAATTACAAGATACACAGTCTGATGCACAAGAAAAGGTTGAAGTAGAAGGTGTATTTATTGCAATTGGACACGCACCAAATACCGATATTTTTGCAGGTCAATTAGAGCTCAATAATGGTTATATTGTGGTGAAATCTGGTTTACAAGGGAATGCAACTGCGACTTCGGTATCGGGCGTATTTGCTGCTGGAGATGTTATGGATCAACATTATCGCCAAGCAATTACCTCAGCAGGTACTGGGTGTATGGCGGCCTTAGATGCAGAACGTTACCTTGATGCATTAGACGCACAAAAATAACACCTTTTTTTGAATTCATTCCCCTCACTAGTGAGGGGATTTTATTGTATTTTTACAAGCATGGCAGGATATGGAAAAAGCACGCCAGAAACAGCTTCAAACTTGGCTTAAACAGCAAAGTAAAATTATCAAGAAACCACTTAAATTAAATCTTCTGTTTGCAACTTGTTCAACACTATTATTGGTTGTGCAAACATGGTTATTAGCATCATTATTAAATGATCTGATTATTGAACAGGTGCCACGTGAACAATTAATTCCTCTTTTTATTACATTGCCAATAATTTTTGCCGTAAGAGCCGGATTGTTGTATGCCCGAGAAAAGATCGGCTTTTATAGTGGTCGCGTGTTGCGTCAGCATTTACGCCAGCAAATTATGCAAAAATTGCAGCAAGTTGGGCCAGCAACATTGGCTTATCGTCCTGTGGGAAGTTGGGCAACGTTAGCCTTAGAGCAAGTAGAAAATTTGCATAATTTTTATGCTCGCTATTTACCTCAACAATATTTATCAGGGGTAGCACCGCTGATTTTATTAATTGCGATCTTCCCAATTAACTGGGCAGCAGGGCTAATCTTATTAATTACTGCGCCTTTAATTCCATTATTTATGGCATTAGTGGGAATTAAGGCTGCTGAAGCAAATCAACGTAATATTACGACCTTAGCCCGTTTGAGTGGGCAGTTTTTAGATCGCTTAAGAGGGCTAGAAAACCTACGCATTTTTAATCGTACTAAACAACAAACAGAGCAAATTGAGGAACGGAGTGAAGATTTTCGTGAAACTACGATGGATGTGTTAAAAATTGCCTTCCTTTCTTCTTCTGTATTAGAGTTTTTTACTTCAATTTCGATTGCTTTAACTGCGGTTTATTTTGGGTTTAGCTATTTGGGGCAAATTAATTTTGGTGGATATAGTACAGGTGTTACCCTGTTTTCAGGCTTTTTCTGTTTAATTTTAGCACCAGAGTTTTATCAACCAGTGCGTGACTTAGGTACTTATTATCACGATAAAGCCGCCGCAGTGGGTGCAGCAGACACGATAGAAGCGTTTTTGCAACAAGATTTCTTAATTGCACAGCAAGGTGAGATGAGATTAGACGCGGACGAAATTAGCTTGCAAGCAGAACAGTTGGTCGTGCTTTCACCAACAGGTACAGCCTTAACGCAACCGCTGACGTTTCAAATTAAGGCAGGGGAAAATGTGGCTTTAGTTGGGCAAAGTGGTGCAGGCAAAACTTCGTTAATGAATGTATTATTAGGTTTTTTACCTTATCAAGGCAGTTTATTAGTGAATGGGGTAGAGTTACGTTCACTTAATTTAACCGCTTGGCGCAATAAACTTGCTTGGGTTGGGCAAAATCCATTTTTATTACAAGGTACTATTCGAGAAAATCTCCGTTTAGCTAATCGTGAAGCAACAGATCAACAGCTTATCGTCGCATTGCAACAAGCGTATGTTGCAGAACTTGCACCATTGTTAGATAAAGAATTACAAGATGGTGGCTTAGGGGTGTCAGTAGGACAAGCACAACGTTTGGCAGTGGCACGGGCTTTATTAAAAACAGGATCGCCATTACTGCTATTAGATGAACCTACCGCCAGTTTAGATGCCCGTTCAGAAAATCAAGTTTTAGCCAGTTTGCAGCAGCTTAGTCAAGGCAAAACAACCTTGATGATTACTCATCGTATCGAAGATTTAAAGCAATCTGATCGAATTTTAGTGATGCAATCAGGTGAGATTGTGCAGCAAGGTAGATTCAGTGAATTACAGGGTCAAGGCTATTTTGCTGAATTATTGGCACAACGTGAAACCGCAGTTAGCTAAGGATAATTCAATGCGTTCATTATTTCCGTTTTTCGCAATGTTTAAACATACGCCATTACGTTTGGCATTAGGGATCATTTTAATGCTGACTGGTTTAGCTGCGAGCATTGGTCTATTAACTTTATCAGGTTGGTTTTTAGCAGCAGCAGCGATTGCAGGCGTGTCAATTTTATTTAACTTTTTCTACCCATCATCAGGGGTAAGGGGATTAGCTATTGGTAGAACTGTCGCACGTTATTTTGAAAAAGTAGTGACTCATGATGTCACCTTTGAGATTTTGGCAAAGTTACGTGTTACGGTGTTTACAAAGATTATTCCATTAAGCCCTGCGGTATTAAGCCGCTATCGTAATAGTGAGTTGTTAAATCGTTTAGTGGCGGATGTGGATACCTTAGATACATTGTATTTGCGTCTATTTGCCCCATTTGTCAGTGCCGTTGGGATGATTATTTTTATTGGGATTGGCTTAAGTTTTCTTAACTTGCAGATTGCTTTGTTTGTGGCTGGCAGTTTATTGGCGTTATTACTGGTGATCCCGACTATTTTTTATCGGTTAGGACAACACTTTGGTGCGGCATTAACCGCAAGTCGTGCGAAATACCGTATTCAATTTATCGAATATATCCAAGCTCAAGCAGAGCTACTATTATTTAATGCAGGCGAAGCATTGCAACAACGGTTACAACAAACCGAACAGCAATGGTTGCGAAATCAACAACGAGAAGCCCAATTAGCGGGGTTATCGAGCGCCATATTATTGTTTGCCAATGGTGTGATTGTGGTGATTACCTTGTGGTTAGCCGCTGCAACGCCAATGGGGGCTGGGGATTTTAAATTGGCATTGATTGCGTTAGTGACTTTTTCGGCATTAGCCTCATTTGAAATTTTAATGCCAATCGGAGCGGCATTTCTGCATTTAGGGCAGGTCATTGCTTCCGCTGAACGCGTAACCGATATTATCTCGCAACAGCCATTAGTAACATTTAATGGTACATTGAAAACGGTAGCAGTAGATTCTCAACCGTTGCTTTCCCTCAAACATCTAGAGTTTAATTACCCTGACAGAGCAGAAGTAGCTTTAACTGATGTGAGTTTTGCTGTTACTGCAGGGCAAAAAATTGCTATTTTAGGTAAAACAGGCAGTGGGAAATCCACCTTATTACAGTTATTGATTCGTAACTATATGCCAACGCAAGGGGAAATTTTACTCGCAGGGCAGCCTATTGATCAGTATTGCGAAGAAAGCTTACGACAACAGATCATTTTATTAACGCAGCGAGTGCATATTTTCAGCGATACATTACGTGAGAATTTGTGTTTAGCAAATCCACAAGCGACGGATCAACAGCTTGCTGATTTACTACACCAAGTAGGATTAGGTTATTTGCTTTCCCAAGAACAAGGTTTAGATACGTGGTTAGGTGATGGTGGTCGCACTTTATCTGGTGGTGAACAACGGCGCTTAGGTATTGCGCGAGTGTTATTATCGTCTGCTCCGATTATTTTATTAGATGAACCAACCGAAGGGTTAGATCGTGAAACAGAACGCCAAGTATTAGCGCTATTATTAGTACATTGCCAACAGAAAACATTAATTATGGTCACACATCGCCTAACAGGATTAGAGCAGTTTGATCAGGTGATCGTGATGGATAATGCTCAAGTGGTTGAGCAAGGTGATTTTATGCAGTTATCACAAACAGCGGATTCATTGCTATTTAAATTGGTTAATCGGATTTCTTATTAGCTCAATCAGAGTAAGATATTGATATATACAACGTCATCAGAAATGATAGTTAGTTGATCTCAAAATCATAATGGTTACACAGCCTTATGTTGAAGTTAAATAGCTATACATCAAATACAGACTCAGTTTGGCGTAGTTAATATTTCCTAAGGGATTTGCAAAAATTAATTAAGCTGATAATGGTTAAACAAGTAAATAACGTCTTCTGATCATCGCCATGGATTTATTGTTTAATCTGGTTATCAATGCTAAAATAGCAATCGTTTGCTATATTTATACATAATCGCAAGTTATTCCCCTCGCCTTGGAGAAAACAGGTTATGCAGTACTTTTTCCTTATAGGCAGAAATAAACTCTAGTCGGTTAAGTTCAAAATAAGACAAGTCAACAAGCCGAAGACAGTATAAATAATACTTTGATGCGAAGTAACGCCGTATTATTTTGAAATTAAACGACTATATTTTGTATCTATAGTGTAAACACCTTACTGTTTAATATGAATCCATCTTATAAGGAACTTAGTATGAAAAAAGCTAAACTGTTCACCCCAACTCCACTTAGCAGACAGATCTCGCGAGCCTTATTTGTAGTGATCCACTAAATTAGCAGTCCTTATTAGTCTACCACTACAAGAGGCAATAAAATGAAAACATTTCTTAATAAATATGGTTTAACCCCACTCATCTTTTTTCAAATTATTCTTATTACAGTTAATGCACAATTAATTTATGCATTTTGGGATATTCGTAATAGTGTTCCAGGTGGTTTCCCCGCTGCTTTAGGAGTAACAGATGCTCAAGCTGGTCAATTATATTCAATGCAAGGTTTAGTTATCATAGTAGGAACAATTGCGTTAGGATGGGTAGGTGATCGTTTTTCTATTCGTAATATTATGCTGATTTCTACAATTGGTGTTGGCTCAATTTCATTGTTTCTCACTTTAAATTCTCCTGGATTAAGTATGCCTGTCCTGTTGGCTTGTTTCTTTTCGATGCTGTTTTTTAGTGAAGTATTATTTAAGCCTGCAATTTTAAAGCACTGAGGGTTTCAACTACTGCTGAACATCAAGGTGCAGTATTTGGTTTCTTTGAATTTGGACGAGGATTGTTAGCATTTTTAGTATCTTTATTATGGACTGTTATGTTAGCAATGAAACTTTCTGCACATACGATGATGGCAACGAGTTGTATCTTGATTATTGTAACGGGGCTAGTAGTTTACTTTGCCGTTCCTAAGGATCAAAAAGTAGGTGATAATGATACGAGCGTATCTTCAACACTTGAAGCAATTAAAGGTGTTGGACATGTAGCTAAATTGCCTATTGTTTGGTTAGTTGGAATTAATGTATTTTGTATTTATGGCTCTTTTATTGCGGCAGGTACATATTTTGCACGTTATTTACAGGCTGGATATGGCACAACAGCAGTTGTTGCAGCTGTATTTGCTACTACAGTAATAGCATTAAGGATGTTGCCATTAGTTTCTACAATTTTAGTTGAAAAAGTCTTTAAATCTACTATGCATTTTATGAGGACATTTGAAGTTTTATTAGCGATAGTTTTAAGTATTATTGCTCTTATCTTCTTCAGTAATCACCCAGAAGTCCAATCTTATGCACCTGATTCCCCACCGTCAGATCTAATTTCTTCTTCTATGTTTTGGGTGTTAGTAGTTTTAATGTTGTTATGTTCAGCCATTATTTTTATGATTCGAGGTGTTTATTATGCACCGATTGGAGAGTTTAATGTGCCTAAAAAACACTCTTCATCAGCAATGTCATTTGCGATTACTGTAGGTTATTTTCCAGCATTAATTGCACCTGCTGTATTAGGTAGTTTAGTGACTTCGCCAGAGAAAGATAGTGCAGGAAATATTACGATGCAGTTTTTAACAGATACACATATCCTTGCTTTTGCATTTATAGGTTTGGCGGTTTTAGCTCTTATTGCTGCTTTAATGTCGCATACAATGATAAAACTAAAACAAAAGAATGGATAAAATATGCAAACATTTTCATTATCAGATTGGTTGGCTGAATGCCAACCAGAAACACAGATAAATAGATTATTTATTCCTGGTACACATGACACTATGACTGCTTCATGTCAGCAACGTTACTATAAAACGCAGACATTAACATTATTAGAACAACTGCAATGTGGAGTAAGATTTCTAGATTTGCGGTTACGTAAAGAGATGGTGGCAGCGCATCGAGAATGGGTGAGTGAGATTAGTGCAGAGATGATTTTTGATACATTGTTAGCGTTTTTATCTCAACATCCATCAGAGTTTATTTTTGTACGTATTCAAAATGCAAATGAAGCTAAAGATGATTTTATGCAATACCAAATGGCGCTACACGATAAATTAAGTCGTTATCAATCTTCGTTTTATCATTGGCAAACGGAAGAACAAGAGTTTGTATTTCCGAGTATTGCGCAAGTAGCAGGGAAGTTAGTCGCTTTTGAGTGTTCACCTCCACAATTCAAATCACATTGGTATCAACAGCGACAATGGGCATTACCATGGCACGAAAATAAATGGATTACATTACAAGATAATTGGGATGGTCCTATGTTGAATGATAAATTTGGGCAAATTAAACAGAATGTCATTCAGTCTAGGGAGATCAAAGAAAAGTTATATCTTAATCACATTAGTGCGACTAATGGTGAGCTAGGTTATCCAGATGCGTATGCGAAAATATTAAATATA
>NZ_JAQIBB010000083.1:0-15825 GCF_027920745.1 Gallibacterium faecale
AACAAAACTAAAACAACCTCAAAAATCTTTTGCTAACCAAATTCTTACCGCCTTACGTTACCTTATCGAACATGATCTCCAACTTAATAATGAGAAAAGTGGTTCAGATGGCTGGCTAACAGATGAAGGGCTTTGGCTTGTTAGTAAAACAGTAACAGACAAAATCCGTGCTTATCTCATGCAACAAGGTATTTCCGTTCCTGCCCAAAACAGCAAATTATTTGATGAAATGCAAGCACACAGAATTATTGAATCAACACCCGATAATAAAGCAATTTGGAATGCCCAAATAAAATCAAATGCTGGCTGGCAACCTCAAATCTCTTTTACCCTCTTAAAAGTAAGTCCATCATTAATCTGGGACAGTATTGACAAGCGACCAGCTGTGTTTAACGGAATAGTTATTGTCAATAATCAAAGTGAACAAAAGAATACTGATGATGATAATTCTGGTACAGATGTTAATAATATTATCCCAATAGATACACAAGAGAAAAAATTTAACGATAGTTTTGATTTTGCATTAAACCTTTTTAATACACCAGATAATACAGAACAAAAGCAAGATGAACAGAAACAAGAAAACAGTATTACTAATGAACTAGTTCATGCAACCGAAAAAATTTCAACATTATCCGATACTATAACGTTACTGACAGATAATACAGACCAAATAAATACAGAAATAAATGCAGAAATAAATGCAGAAAAATTTGTAGAATGGCTGAAAACATCACTTGCTAACGACACATTCCCAATAAATGAACCACAAGCAAAAATACATTTCGTTAACGATTGTATTTTTTTAGTAACCCCAGGTATTTTTCAAGTCTATTGCCAAACAACAGCAGGTAACACTAACTCCTGGAGAGAGTTACAGAAACAATTTCAAAGATTGAATTTACATAAGAAAAAGCAACCAGGAAATTTCAATATTTGGACTTGTATTATAAAAGGAAATTATAAAACATCCAGAGTAAAAGGCTATTTGATTGAAAATATTGAATTTTTTACAAACAAACAGTATTTTAACAATATGTATCTTACTTTACAGGATGTAAGTAATGATGAAGAATAATAATTTCAGTGAAGATTTAACTTTAGATGAATTATTAGATATTTTTTTAACCTACAAATATTTGAGAGAAAAATCCAAAAAAAGTTACAAAAAGATGGTTTCTTTATTTACTAAAGATCATCCAGGAATATTTGTTAGCGAAATTACTAAAGAGGTTATTTTTAAATGGCAAAATAAAAAACTACAAACTATCAATTCTACAACATGGAATACTTACATTCGTCATTGTAAGACAGTGGTTAATTTCGGGATTAAAAATAAGATTATCAAAAAAATGGACAATCCTTTCTCAGGAACATTTCTGCGAGAATCAAAGAAAAAAAGAAAGACAATTAAACAACAAGATGTGAATACATTAGTCGATTTCTTAGAAAAACAGTATGATAAACAAGCTTTGTCGAAGATGTGCGGCGATTATTGTCCAGTTTTTTATGCACAAGCATTAATTTTTACTTTTTTACTAACAGGAATAAGACGAAATCAGCTTTTACAATTACAAATTGATCATATTAACTTAAATGAGCGCACTATATTTATACCGCATTACATAAATAAAAATCATGATGATCATATCATCCCGATCTCATCAAAACTTTATCCTTATCTAAAAACTTTAATCACTGAGCTACATAAAAGGAACATACCAGATGATGAGAAGATATTTAATATCAATCATGTATCAAAAACGACAAAAATTAACGGCGATATGACAGAAGATCAACTATCGTATTTTTTTAGAAAATTATCCAAGATTACTCATATACGATTATCATCACATAGATTCAGGCATACAATAGCGACAACACTCATGAAAAAGCCTGAACAAAATTTGTACGGCACACAGAAGCTGCTAGGACATAAAGACATTAAAACAACATTAAGCTACATTGAATATGATGCAGATATGTTACGTAATCTAGTAGAAACAATTTAATGATATAAATGATCAATATAATTACAAAATAGTGTTTACATATATAAAAGAAAGCGGTAAATTAATTAAGGAGCAGTATTAATTATTGGTTATATAATTTTAATATACTGTTTGATAAAAATAAGCCAAAATCTTATGATCGACTCTAGACTTCCTTGCTATTGTTGTCTATAATCGCTCCGCTTTTTTCCGCTGCCCCCATAGCTCAGTCGGTCAGAGCAGTCGACTCATAATCAGCCGCCCGAACTAAACCAATTACACTCGAAGGCGCATCCTTGTAATAGTCATAATCCATCATATTTGCGTGTAAATCGGTTGTTTCAATTACACGTAAATTCAACTCTGCTGCGTTAAGCGTGCTGATGAATGTACTGCCAAATAAGGCCACCCACACTGGTTTTAACGAAAGTCGCATTGTTTTCTCCTTCAAGAATTAATATAAAAAAGCGTGTTGATTTTATTCCAAAGCCATTTCAGAGTAAATAAAATTAAATTACTAAAATAAATCATAAAGGATACATTATGTTGAAATACAAATTACTTGCTACCGACATGGACGGTACTCTATTGGATAAGCAGAAAAATATTAGTGAGCGCAATCAACAAGCTATCCACGCTGCAAAACAAGCTGGTGTAAAAATTGTACTCGCTTCTGGGCGTCCTTTAGAAGGTTTGCGCCCTTATTTACAGCAACTTGACCTACTCGGAGAAGATGACTATGTACTCTGTTTTAATGGGGCATTAGTACAACGTAGTGATGGTAAAATTATTACTCGCCAAGAAATGACCGGGAAAGACTGTAAAACGTTAGTAGAATATGCAGAAAAATTTGGTGTATTTAGTCATGCATTTTCTGAATCACGAGGCTTAATTGCGCCACATCCTAATTCTTATAGCCAACATGATGCTGATATTAATCGTATTCCACTTAATATTATTGATTTCTCTATTCTCGCTGATGATGAACCTGTCATTAAGACTATGTGGGTAGATCAACCTGAAAAATTAGATCAAGCTCTGGAACAACTCCCAGATCATATAGCTAATCAATATACTATTGTACGCAGTACTCCCTTTTTCCTCGAATTTCTGCCACCAGCAGCAAACAAAGGAAGCGGCATCGAAAAATTAGCTCAACACCTCAATATCCAAGCAGAAGAAGTTATTTGTATTGGTGATGCAGGTAACGACTTACATATGATCGAATATGCTGGTTTAGGGGTTGCCATGGGGAATGCAACTGATGAGATCAAAGCGATTGCCAATTACATTACCGCAGATCATAAACAATCAGGTGTTGCTGAAATTATTGAAAAATTTATTTTAAATCGTTAGGAGAACACAAAATGAAACCCATTTGTGTGGTATTGACTGGCGCAGGTATTAGTGCTGAAAGTGGATTACCTACTTTCCGCGCTGAAGATGGCTTATGGGCTGGTCACAAAATCGAAGAGGTCTGTACACCAGAAGCTTTACGCCGTAATCCACAAAAAGTTCTCGATTTTTATAATATGAGAAGACGTAATGCCGCAGCAGCAAAACCTAATGCAGCTCACCTTGCCCTAGTAGAATTGGAGCAAGCTTATGACGTAAAAGTCATTACACAAAATGTTGATGATTTGCACGAACGTGCTGGTAGCCAATTTGTTTTGCATTTGCATGGTGAATTAAATAAAGCCAGAAGTAGCTTTGATCCGGACTATATTGTTCCTTGTTATCAAGACCTACTTATTACTGATAGAGATCCTCAAGGCCATCCAATGCGGCCTCATATTGTCTTTTTTGGTGAGAATGTCCCAATGTTAGATCAAGCAATTGATTTAGTTTCTATTGCTGATGTGGTATTAGTGATTGGTACATCATTACAAGTTTACCCAGCTAACGGCCTTATCCATCAAACAAAAGCTAATGCAAAAATCTATCTAATCGATCCCAATCCAAATACTGGCTTTATACAACGCCATGTTACAGTTATCGCTAAAAAAGCAACCGAAGGGGTTGTTGAGGTGGTAAAACAACTACTGAAATAAAAGAAAAAGATTGCGCTGTTTACATTCAACGCAATCTTTGCCTATTTTTAGAAAAATAATTAACTCAAGCGCTTTACTTTTGCTTGTTTAATCATATTGTCGCTCACTTCTAATATTTTGACTTTCAGATTACCGATTTTCCACTCTGTACCCTCTTGTGGAATATCTTCTAAATGTTCAAGAATAAAACCATTAAACGTTCTGGCTTCATCAGTATCTAAATGCCAATTAAACATCTTGTTCAGATCACGAATATTTGCCGAGCCATCAATAATCACCGTGCCATCAGATTGTTGCTGTACTTCATCTTCAATAGATGGCAAGTTAGATGTGGTAAATTCACCGACAATCTCTTCAAGTATATCCTCTAAAGTCACTAAGCCTTTAATATCGCCGTATTCATCAACCACTAAGCCAATACGTTCTTTATTATTACGGAAATTAAGAAGCTGCGCATTTAACGTTGTCCCTTCAGGAATAAAGTAAATTTCATCCGCTGCTCGCATTAATGTTTCTTTAGTAAATTCATTGGTATTTAACATTAACCGATAAGCTTCGCGCACCCGTAAAATACCTAGTGCATTTTCATCCATATTTTCTTTATATAACACCACTCGGCTATGTGCCGCATGGTTTAATTGACGCATAATTGACTTCCAGTCATCTTCAATATCAATCCCACTAATTTCATTACGTGGCACCATAATATCTTCCACCGTCACTTTTTCCATATCCAAAATAGATAACAGCATTTGTTGGTGAGCATGTGGAATAAACTTCCCTGATTCATTCACTATCGTACGTAACTCTTCCGCACTAATGGAATGTGATTTGATATCTGGTTTTAATCCCATTAAACGCATTAAACCGTTGGTGAAAAAATTGACAAAATAGACCAAAGGAATAAAGATTTTAATTAGAACAGTTAAAATATGGCTACTAAAAAAGCTTACTTTCTCTGGATAAACTGCTGCTGCAGTTTTTGGAAAAATCTCAGAGAATACCAACATTACAAAAGTAAGTACTCCCGTTGCAATAGCAACACCCGCATCTCCCCCCATGCGCAATCCAATCATGGTGGCAATCGCAGAAGCCATAATATTAACAAGGTTATTAAAGATAAGAATAAAGCTGAGTAAAATATCTGTTTTTTTCAATAGTTTTTCAGCTTTTTGTGCACCTCGATTTCCCTTCTCCGCTAAGTATCGTACACGATAGCGATTCAATGAGAGTAATCCAGTTTCAGAACTTGAGAAATATGCAGAAAGAATAAGTAACAAAATTAGTAAAATAAATAGTGTACTTATGGGGATACTGTCCAAAATAAAATCCTATATTAAATTAATCATTTAGTGCGATAACTCTCCTGATCATATTACCGCACCACCAACTTTTCCTAGGCAATCACTAAGCGACTACCGAAATAGGCGAAAGTGAGCAAAATCATACCTGAAATTGTGTAAATTATCACTCTTTTTCCGCGCCAATACAGTTTATAGTGTCCCAATAACAGAATGCCAAAAACAATCCACGCAATAAAAGAGAAAATGGCTTTTTGAATTTGATCTACTGAAAAGAAATTCGGCAAATAAATACTACCACTAATCAAGGTAATACTGAGTAATACTTCGCCTAAAATTAATAACTGAAACAGTTGTTTTTCTACCTTCATTAATGGTGGAATCATCGGCGAAAAAGTCATTTTTTTCTGTTTTAAATTACGGTCTAACCAACCTAATTGCAATGCATACAGCGCACAAATGAAAAACACCGCATAACTAAACAGAGCTAATGTGATATGAAAAAGTAGTCCGCCATTTTCAGTTAAATGTTTAATAAAATTACCTGGGAAAAATGTTGTACCAATCACATTAATAATGGCAAAACAATACACAATCGGTAACAGAAACCAAAGTGTATTGGTACGTAAAATAGCAATAGTGACAAAGATACTAACTAAAACAGCAATTAAAGAAGCAACATTAAACAGGGTAAAATTTTGCCCGCCTAATACAAAAAAACTATTCGCTAAGCCAATAATATGTAAAACAATCGCTACTATTGCACTATGGAAAATCCACTGTTTCCCAGATTGCGTAATGTTTGTTGTTTCCCCTTGCTGAACTTTCATTAATACTGGGGTAATTAATAAAATACTGCTTAAATATGCAACAATCGTCAATACGCCAATCCACAACATAATTCTTGCTCTCTTAAAAAACTATAAGCCTTAAAAAGTTAGCAGTTTTTACCTAAATTTTCCATAGGATTATGTGTGAATGATGAAAACAAACAAATTTTCGGTATAATGCCAACTGTTTTTTGTTCATCTTTTACCTAGTGTTACTGATTTCTTCTTAACGCTATGGCAAATCACATAAAATCAGGAATTTCTATGTTTGAAAATTTATCCGATCGCCTTTCTCGTACACTACGTAATATTAGTGGTAAAGGACGTTTAACCGAAGATAATATCAAAGATACCTTACGCGAAGTTCGCATGGCGTTATTAGAAGCTGATGTTGCTTTACCGGTCGTGCGTGAATTTATTAATCAAGTCAAAGAACGTGCATTAGGCGTTGAAGTTAATAAAAGTCTTACTCCAGGCCAAGAATTCATCAAGATTGTTCAAGCCGAATTAGAAAAAGCTATGGGTGAGGCAAATGAAACGCTAAACCTTGCTACACAACCTCCTGCAGTAATTTTAATGGCAGGTTTACAAGGGGCTGGTAAAACAACAAGTGTAGGTAAACTCGCAAAATTCTTACAACAACGTCATAAAAAGAAAGTTATGGTCGTTTCTGCCGACGTTTATCGTCCTGCGGCAATTAAACAATTAGAAACACTTGCACAGACTGTTAATGCAACTTTCTTTCCATCAGACGCCTCACAAAATCCTGTTGAAATCGCTAAAGTTGCCTTGGCAGAAGCAAAATTAAAATTTTTTGATGTATTGATTGTCGATACCGCAGGTCGTTTACACGTTGATGAAGAAATGATGAATGAAATTAAGCAAATTCATCAAGTATTAAATCCGGTTGAAACATTATTTACTGTGGATGCAATGACCGGGCAAGATGCAGCCAATACAGCAAAAGCCTTTAATGAAGCCCTACCGCTAACTGGGGTAATTTTAACCAAAGTAGATGGTGATGCACGTGGTGGTGCGGCCCTTTCTATTCGTCAAATTACCGGTAAACCAATTAAATTCTTAGGGATGGGAGAAAAAACGGACGCGTTAGAACCATTCTATCCAGACCGTATTGCTTCTCGGATCCTTGGTATGGGTGATGTGCTTTCCTTGATCGAAGACTTACAACGTAATGTTGATCAAGAAAAAGCAGAACGAATGGCTCAAAAATTTAAAAAAGGTGATGAATTCACGTTGGAAGATTTCCGTGAACAATTACTAGAAATGAAAAAAATGGGCGGTATGATGTCAATGCTTGATAAATTACCAGGTATGCAAAATTTACCTGATCATGTTAAAAATCAAGTTGATGATAAGATGTTCCAGCGTATGGAAGCCATGATCAATTCAATGACATTTAAGGAACGTCAAAACCCTGCCATTATTAAAGGTTCTCGGAAACGCCGGATCGCAGCTGGTTCTGGAACGCAAGTCCAAGATCTTAATCGTATGTTGAAACAATTTGAAGAAATGCAACGTATGATGAAAAAAATGCGTAAAGGCGGTATGGCCAAAATGATGCGTGGTATGAAAGGCTTAATGGGTGGATTAGGCGGTATGGGTGGTATGTTTAAACGCTAATTTTCTATCCTCAAATAAAACACAACGACAAGCGGCTTAATTTATGCCGCTTGTTTTTTTAACCTAAATTATAATCGGTGGAATTTAGCAAGAATCGCTAATGAAAGAGTAGTGATTAAAATTGAGATTAATGCGTACATATATACACCATCCCACGCCCAAACATTTTTAATCATAACTACTGGTACACCTGCCAATGCAGCGCCGACATAACTGAATAATCCTCTAAATCCAGTAATAGAACCTGCTGCATCTTTATGCGTTACATCTAAACATCCCACAGCAAACAA
The DNA here is from genome assembly GCF_027920745.1 of Gallibacterium faecale. Taxonomy (NCBI): domain Bacteria; kingdom Pseudomonadati; phylum Pseudomonadota; class Gammaproteobacteria; order Pasteurellales; family Pasteurellaceae; genus Gallibacterium; species Gallibacterium faecale. The sequence continues at coordinate 8,105 of NZ_JAQIBB010000083.1, forward strand.
CATATGTGGTCCGTAAAGTGCAAAGCCCATAATTGTAAATAGGCAGGCAGTTAAGACATAAGAACTATCTTGTACAATTGGCACTAATACAATTGACACACATAACATTAATGCAAACATTAATCCCGTCATCCAGCGGTTACTTCTAAATAAGAAATCCGATAAATAACCTGCTATTAGGCCCCCTGCTAATCCACCAGCCTCAAACCAAGTAATAATTGAGTTAGCTTTAACTAAATCCCAACCATGCGCTTGTACATAATAGATTTGCGGCCAGTCATTTAAGATAGTACGTGCAATATAGACACAAAGATCACCAACAATAATGACCCACACTAATGGATTTTTAAGAATATATTTAAAGAAAATTTCCCAAAAACCAAGATTAGATGGGCTTGCTTTAACTTGTGCTAATTCGGTTGGGTCATTACGCCATTCACCAACAGAAGGTAATCCCTCTGATCCAGGGCGATCCTTAATCATAATTAATGCAAGAATCCCCATAATCAGTGAAATTGCGCCTGGAACATAGAATCCCATTTTCCAACTACCGCTCCAAGCAATTGCAAAGCTTGTTAATAATGGAGCTAAACTACCGCCAATATTATGTGCAGCTTCAACAATCGCCCACCAACGCCCACGTTCATTTTTAGAGAACCAAGATGCCATAATTTTCGCCATTGGTGGGAAGCTGGTTCCTTGTAAGATTGCATTTAATGCATACAAAATATAAAAAGCAGTAATACTATCCGAAAAACCGAATAGAATATTGACAATCCCTACACCAATTAACGCAGGGCCTGTCATTGCTCATGGATTGATCTTATCCACAACCATTCCACCAACAAACTTCATCGATCCATATAAGATATAGAAAATAGACGACATCACAGCAAAATGCTCTGCAGTGAGAGCAGTTTGTTCTAACATCATTGGTGCCGCTGCCGAGAAGTTTTTACGTGTTAAATAGAAGACAGCATAAGATAGAAATACCGCTGTCACGATTTCAATCCGAAATTTACGGTAAGTCCGATCAATTTCAGGTTTACTCATTACGATAGGTTTATCAGGTTGGTTAAAAAACCACTCTTTTACACCCATAGTTACCCCTTATTTGTGTTTACATTATCCTTTTTGATTAAAGCATAAACTAACTAATAATAACTACTCTTTTTTACAAAAATTATGTTTATTTATTATTTGATAAATAAAAAAGTAGCTTAAGCAAGCTACTTTCCATCTTTAAACCTATTTATTCTTTCTCTTGTGGTAATACTAAATTCAAAATTAAAGCAAGTAACGAACCTACCGTAATCCCTGAACCAAAAATTTCTTTAAAGAAGCTCGGTAATTTATCAAGAATTTCTGGACGCGTTGTTACCGCTAAACCACAACCAATTGAAATTGCAATAATTAACCCATTACGTTTGGTACGTTCCACTTTATCCAACATCTGGATACCTGCTGCAATAATCATTGCAAACATCATCAATCCAGCACCGCCCAATACTGGTAACGGAATAGATACAATTAATGCACCAAATACTGGGAACAATCCAGCGAGTACTAATAATCCACCTGTCATAGCGACCACATAACGACTCGCAACACCTGTTAAAGAAATCACACCAATATTTTGTGAAAAAGAAGAAAATGGCGTTGTGGACATAATCGCTGCTAATGCCGATCCCATCCCATCACAAAGCACGCCGCGACGTAAATGATCACCCGTAATTTCTGTTTTAGTTGCATTACCTAATGCCAAAAAGTTACCGCTTGATTCAACAATAGTCACTAAATAAGCGATACTCATACCAATAATGCCTGAAATTGGAAAAGCTAATCCGAAATGTAATGGTTGTGGTAAGGCAAATACTTGAGCTTGTTTCACCCCTTCAAAACTAACCCAGCCTAAAGCAAGTGCCACACAGTAACCCGCTAACATACCAATTACTATTGCCGCCGCAGAAAAAATCCCTTTTCCCCATTGCACTAGGATAACAACTAAAGCTAATACAAATAGTGCCATTGTGAGATTTTCTGGTGTTGCATACTGCGGTTCACCACGCTGCCCACCAGCAAACCAATCCACAGCCACTGGAATTAAACTCAAGCCAATCATTGTAACAACTGTACCCGTCACAACAGGTGGGAATAATTTACGAATAGATGGCATAAAAAAGCTGCCAACAATCATCACTAAAGATCCCACTAATGAAGCACCTAAAATTCCTGCCACGCCATCTTGGCTAAACCCAATAGCCAACGCTGCTGCAACAAAGGTAAAACTCGTTCCCATTACACTTGGTAAACGAATTCCAATAGGTCCAACACCAAGACATTGAATAATCGTAACAACCCCTGAAATTAATAATGCTGCATTTACTAAAACAATCGTATCTGGCGTTGGCAAATGTAAAACATTCCCAATAACTAAAGGAACTGCAATAATTCCACCTAATGCAGCTAAAAGATGTTGTGCGGCTAATAATAAACCAAGGCTAAAAGGTGGTTTATCTTCTACAGTAAAAAGTAACTTGTTATTCATAAATTCCTTAGAAATTAGAAAAGAGGTGAGCGATTATAGACTTGTATAATTAGATAAGCAAACGTTTGCGTAAATTTAATAAGAAGGAGTTACTGCTAGCTATTTTAAATCTGTATATAATAAATATCTTCAAGTCATTTAGGGGAGAAATACCATGCAAGATAAATTAATTGCATATAAAACTATGCCGGTTTGGAATACAAAAACTTTACCCGCTATGTTTCAAGAAAAGCACAATACTAAGGTAGGTACCTGGGGACAATTACGTGTTCTAAAAGGTAAATTAAAATTTTATCAACTCACTGAAGACGGTGATGTAATTTCAGAACATATCTTCACGCCAGAAAGTGAAATTCCTTTAGTTGAACCACAAGCTTGGCACCGTGTTGAAGCCTGTTCAGATGATTTAGAATGTCAATTATCTTTCCTCTGCCGTCAATCAGATTATTTCAGCAAAAAATATAACCTCACTGCAACCCATTCAGAAGTAAAAGCAGCAAGTGAAATCCTTTCTCCATGTAAAGTATTGGATTTAGGTTGTGGGCAAGGACGTAATAGCTTATATCTCAGTATGTTAGGCTATGATGTAACTTCTTGGGATCACAACCCTAACAGTATCCAATTTCTAAATGAAATGGCTGAAAAAGAACAACTGCCAGTAAAAACAGCGATTTATGATATTAACTCAGCGAATATCCAAGAAAATTACGATTTTATTGTTTCTACCGTTGTATTTATGTTCCTGAATGCGCAAGCAGTACCAAATATTATCCGTAATATGCAACAACATACCAATATTGGTGGTTACAACTTAATTGTTGCGGCTATGGATACTGCCGATGTTCCTTGTCCAATGCCATTCTCCTTTACCTTTAAAGAGGGAGAATTACGCAATTATTATCAAGACTGGGAATTGATTAAATACCAAGAAGAAATGGGCGAACTACATAAAACCGACATTCACGGCAATCGTATTAAAATGAAGTTTGTCACTATGTTAGCGAAGAAAATCCGTTAAAATTTGAGTCGATAATTTCTCACCAACAACCAAGCGTGTTAGACTGTATAAAAAAGCAGTATTTTATGGAGACAAATATGAACGCTTGGCAAAAATCAGTGTTAGTATTAAGTTTGGTTGTTGGTGGACAATCTTTTGCAACAGAAACGTCAACACCTAAAACCCCAAATCAACCTGCTCAGCAAACAGATCAATATAGCTTACAACGTCAACAATATCAGGAATTTATGCAATTCCTTAGTGGGAACGTCAGTGATAATAGTGTGGCTTTAGCTGCACAATTACTACCTAGTTTGCAGGATTACCCTCTTTATCCTTATGCATGGCATCGAGTACTTATCAAACAATCAATTATACCATTAGCACAATTACAGCAATTTCTTGCGGCTTATCCAGATTTTCCACTCAATAACACATTGATTGATCAGTTCTACCAAAAAGCATTTCAGCAAAAGAATTGGTCTTTGATTAATACAGGGAAACAACAATTCCCTGCACAAAGTACTGCTCAACACTGTATGCAACTGATTGCAGTACAAAATTTAACAAAAAATCCAACAGAACTTACCAATGTTTGGCAAGCCACTGAGAAACTATGGTTATCTGGAGAAAATTTACCTAAACAGTGTGTACCACTTTTTGAAGCTTGGCAGCAAGTAGGAAAACTCAGTGAAGCACTTATCCAACAACGTGCTGATTTAGCGATTACAGCACAAAATCGCAGTTTATTAAGCTATTTACAGAATTTGAGTAAGGACGATGTAAGAAAACAGCGCCTACAATCTTGGCTTAATTTGTTAGCTCAACCACAAAATTTAAACAAAATTACAGAAAATTGGTCTGTGACTCCACAAAATAAACAAATTTTGTTAGCTAACTTACCCCGCTATTTCCGTACCATAACCGAACAAGATTTAGATTTTTCCACTCTACAGCAACAACTTGCTCAGTGGCAACAAAAGTGGCAATTTTCTGATACTGAAAGGAATCAAATAAAACGTTCTCTTTTACAACGTTTTTTTGATAATACACAACCACAATGGTTAAGTTGGCGTGACCAACAATTATCACTTCTAAAAGATGAGGCATTAATCGAACGCCGCTTACGTGTTGCGATCCGCCAGCAACAACCGATTACTGAATGGTTTAAATTACTTTCCAAAGACACACTAAACAAAGATGAATGGCGTTATTGGCAGGCATGGCAAGATCAAAAACAAGGTAAACAAACTCAAGCTAAAACAGTCTTGCAACAATTAAGCCAACAACGTGGTTTCTATGGTTTACTTGCAGCAGAAACCTTAGGCATTGATTATCAACCACCAATGCAAGATATTACACAACCAATCTCTTTTGATTCTCTTTGGCAACAGCCTAAAATTCAGCAAGCATTACAACGAATCACAGAACTGCGTTATTTCCGTTATATTGATGATGCCTATACTGAATGGGCTTTCTTATTAAATAATGTAACAAAAGAACAAGCATTATTATTAAGCGAATATGCCACACAGCAAAATTGGTATGATTTGTCTGTGGCGGCAACTATTCAAGCAAAAGCATGGGAATATATTCGTTTACGTTTGCCTTTAGCGTATCAACCTTGGTTTGAGATTAATACAACCAATAAAACCATTTCACTTTCTTTTGCAATGGCTATCGCTCGCCAAGAAAGTGCTTGGCGTCAAAATGTTCGTTCTTCTGCTAATGCTATTGGATTAATGCAGTTATTACCAAGTACTGCAAAAGCAACCGCACAACAAGCACAATATCATCCTCAACAAGCAACAAAACTTACTGATCCACTAACCAATATTCTTTTGGGAACAACCCATTTAGAACAATTAGCTGAAAAATATGGTGATAATCGTTTATTAATTGCTGCAGCATATAACGCTGGTGCAAATAGAGTAGATCAATGGTTAGCAGACAATAATGGTAAATTATCTATGGCAGAATTTATCGCCTCAATTCCATTTTATGAAACCAGAAATTATGTGCAAAATGTTGTAAGTTACGATTATTACTATCAAATTTTGACTAAACAACCGAGAAAAAAATTCAGCAAAACGGAAACTGATCGAGTATACTAGTTTAATAGTAAGTGAAAGGAGCAAACTATGTATATTAGTCGAGATTTAGAACAGTGGCAGCAAGTCCTGGATTTCTTAAAAAATGGGTTTACAGAAGGCAAAGAACAAGAAATGTTAATGATGTTACTTACACCAGATGAACGCGACTCTCTTGGTTTACGCCTACAAATTATCAAGCAACTATTAGAAAAAAAACTTTCACAACGGGAGATCCAACAAAATCTTAATACTAGTGTTGCAACCATTACACGTGGTTCTAATTTAATTAAAAGTATTGATTCCGACTTTCTACAATGGGTAAAAACACAATTAAATGTTAAAGATTAAACATTTATGCTCACAACGTTGTTATTCACGTTTAGCCAAATATTGTTTGATACTTATCGGCGTGTTTTTTTGTAGCATTGTTTTACTACGTTTTATTCCTATCCCTTATTCTACTTATATGCTGCAAAAAACAGTGGAAAATCTGTTTAACTCCAACTATCACACACAGCATGACTGGGTAAGTATTGATGAAATTTCGCCAGCGATGCAGCTTGCTGTTATTGCAGCAGAAGATCAGCGTTTTCCAGAACATTGGGGATTCGATATTGACGCAATTGAAAAAGCTTTAAAACATAACCAATCTTCTAAACGTACTCGTGGAGCTTCTACCATTTCACAACAAACAGCAAAAAATCTCTTTTTGTGGTCAGATCGTAGTTGGATACGAAAAGGTCTAGAAGTACCAATTACATTAAGTTTAGAGATTTTTTGGTCGAAAAGGCGTATTCTAGAAGTCTATCTCAATATTGCCGAATTTGGGCCAGGAATTTTTGGGGTAGAAGCGGCTAGCCAATATTATTTCAAAAAAAGTGCTGCTAAATTAACGCGTTATCAAGCAGCTCTACTTGCAGCTGTATTACCTAACCCTATTTTATATAAAGCTAACCGCCCTTCTGCCTATGTTCAATCTCGACAAAATTGGATTTTGCGACAAATGCAACAACTTGGGAATAGTTATTTACAACAACTAAATTAACCTTAAAAGGAGGAAAGTGATGAGTATTTTAATTACTGGTGCATCAGCGGGATTTGGTGCTGCAACCTGTCGTGCTTTTGTTAAAGCAGGTTACAAAGTAATTGGCGCAGCGCGTCGTTTAGAAAAATTACAACAACTGCAACAAGAATTGGGAAATAATTTCTATCCATTAGTCATGGATGTTGCTGATCAACAATCAATTGATGCTGGATTATCTTCTTTGCCAGATGAATGGAAAAATATTGAGCTTTTAGTCAATAATGCAGGCTTAGCCTTAGGACTTGAGCCAGCTCATCAAACCCATTTTTCTGACTGGAAAACAATGATTGATACTAATATTCTTGGCCTAATTTATTTAACTCGCCAAGTGTTACCACAGATGGTTGAACGTAACCAAGGTACAATCATTAATTTAGGTTCTATCGCGGGGACTTATCCTTATCCAGGTGGTAATGTGTATGGAGCAACTAAAGCCTTTGTGAAACAATTCAGTTTAAATCTTCGAGCTGATTTATCTGGTACCGCAATTCGTGTATCTAATGTTGAACCAGGCTTATGTGGTGGCACAGAATTTTCAAATGTCCGATTTAAAGGTGATGATGAACGAGCAGCTAAAGTTTATGAGGGCGTTCAATATATCCAACCTGAAGATATTGCCAATACCATTCTATGGATTTATCAGCAGCCAGCTCACGTCAATATAAATTCAATTGAAATTATGCCTGTTGCTCAAAGTTTTTCACCTTTAAAAGTGGCTAAAAATAGCTAATTATGATCAAAAAAGTGGCAAAAACTAAATTTTGCCACTTTCTCTTTATTCTCTGGTATCTTCTCTTATCAACTTTTCTTGTTTTGAATGATAAAAATAGAGATAAATCAATCCAATAGGTGCAATAATCCAACTAAATCCGAAGCAAAGCGCCATCGTCATAAACTTTACCATCAATAATAAAATAGGATTCACAAAAAAGATATGATCACCCAAGATAAAATCTACAATAGACTCATACACAAAACGAGAGTAAGGATATAACAGAA
>NZ_JAQIBB010000084.1:0-15490 GCF_027920745.1 Gallibacterium faecale
ACCCTTCAGTATTTATCCTAATTTTTTGTTGATCCCCGCTGCATTTTTTGTTGGAACGGCAATTTCAATCGCCTCTGCCAGTTTTAAAAAATATTTGTAATAAAATCTTCCTATTTAAAAATAGCCTGCACCTCAAAAACTGAACTAAATTAACTTAATTAAGGTGCAGCTTCTCATGTCAAATTTTATAAAATTTAAATTCTAAATCTGAATAATAATTAAGCAAATAATCTAAATACTGAGAAATAGACTTTACATCCTTTAAAAACAAAGACAAAATCCATTAAAACATGATTAGCACTGTTAGTCTGATAGATTACAAAGGTTATAATTATGTCTAAAAAACTGTCCTCTTTTGCTACTTTTTGTTGTTTGAATTTTCTTACTACATTTTCAATAGCCGCAGAAAACACCCCTGCAACTCATCAGGCATTTCCGCAAAATTACCCAGTGCAACAACAATTAGATGCACAACAGCAACAACGTCAACAAGCTCAGGAAAAAGCTCGCCAACAAGCATTTACTGAACATCGTGAAGTCCGGGTTACAGCAACAGGCGAAGCCTTGCAAGCCTTCCCAACAGAATCACCTTGCTTTATTATTTCACGCCTCTATTTGACAGAATTTTCACCAGAGAAATCCTCTATTGATACGCTCACTGCGGCGGAATTAAGAACGCCTTTTGATTGGGCATTACGGGCTGTATATGCGCCTAAAGATTTCACTTTACCGCATTGTTTAGGTGGGCAAGGTATTAGTGAAATTATTAAACGAGTGCAAAATGCAATGATTGAAAAAGGCTTTGTTACCACACGTGTCTTAGCACAACCGCAAGATTTGCGCCAAGGTCGTTTAGTGCTTACTGTGGTGCCTGGTAAAGTGAGGCACATTCTGTTACGTGACCATAGTGATATCTTAAAAGCCCACAAAGGAACGGTTTGGTTTGCCTTACCATTAGGGCAAGGCGATTTATTGAATATTCGTGATATTGAACAAGGATTAGAAAACTTAAAACGCCCGCCACACGTGGAAGCCAATATTCAAATTGTTCCTGCCGAAGATACGCAAGCATTACCAGGAGAAAGTGATTTACAAATTGATTTTAAACAAGCCTTTCCTTACCGTTTAGCCTTGTCTTTAGATGATAGTGGCAGCAAAGCTACTGGTCGCCTTCAAGCTGGGGCAACTGTATCCATTGAGAATTTACTCTCACTTAATGATATTTTTTATGGTTCCTACACACAAAGTATCTCGCGCAGCAGTGACGACCCTGGCCATCATGGTAGCCGTAGCACCAGTTTATATTATGCTATTCCTTGGAAAGAATGGTTATTTAGCTTCTCTTCCACTCAGAATCGTTACCATCAAACAATTTTTGGCGCATTTACCAATTATGAATATGCAGGACGCAGTGAAACAACAACCCTCAATCTTTCACGGGTGTTATATCGCAACAATGTCCGAAAAACCACCCTCAACGTAGGCATCTGGCATCGAGAAAGCGCAAACTTTATTGATGATGCGGAAATTGAAATTCAACACCGCCGTATGGCAGGGTGGACTGCTGGCTTAGCTCATCGTGAATATTTAGGCAGTGCAACCTTAGACATCAACTTTAATTATAAACAAGGCACAGGTGCGTATCATTCTCTGCCAGCACCAGAGGAACAATTTGGTGAAGGAAGCTCTCGTCCAACCATTATGACGGCCTCTCTCAGCTTTAGACAGCCGTTTATGATTGGTCAACAACCATTCCAGTTCAATACATCATGGCAAGCACAATGGAATAAAACACCATTAATTTTACAAGATATGTTTAGTATTGGTGGTCGCTATACCGTACGTGGATTTGATGGTGAACTTACTCTGACTGGAGAACGAGGTTGGGTATGGCGCAATGAATTAGGCTGGAATATCGCTAATAAAGGACACGAACTTTATCTTGCATTAGATGGTGGTCATGTCAGCGGTAACTATACTAAAGAGCTGCTTGGTCAAAATATGCTAGGCGGTGCGGTGGGATTACGCGGTCATTTATGGGGGCTTACTTACGACTATTTTGTAGGGATACCACTACACAAACCTGAGGGTTTTAAAACATCGCACGTCACCACAGGTTTCAATGTAAGTTATCAATTCTAAGCGAAGCGTTGAGGAATAAATTATGAATAAACATCTTTATCGCATTATCTTTAGTAAAACATTACAACGTTTAGTCGTGGTTTCTGAAATTGCAACGCGTGAAGGAAAAGCCAAACATGAAGGTCAACATTGCCATACTGCTTCGCTTAGTCAACGCCCTCATTGGCGATTAAAAGCCTTAACCATCGGGTTATATAGTCTTTTAGGTTTTTTCTATTTAACTTCCGCACACGCAGACGAATTACAAATCCGAGCAGATAATACTGCACCAAAAAACCAACAACCGATTGTTTTACAAACTGCGAATGGCTTGCCACAAGTTAATATTCAAACACCAAATGACAAAGGGTTATCGCATAATAAATACCAACAGTTTGATGTGGCACAAAAAGGGGCTATTCTTAATAACAGCCGTAAAAATACGCAAACAGAACAAGGCGGCTGGGTACAGGCGAACCCTTATTTAGTTGGTGGTGAAGCCAAAGTAATTTTAAATGAGGTCAATGCCACCAAACCAAGTCAATTAAAAGGCTATATTGAAGTGGCAGGCGGTAAAGCAGACGTGATTATCGCCAACCCTAGTGGGATTCATTGCGAAGGCTGTGGCATTATTAATGCAGGACGCAGCACATTTACCACTGGCGAAGTACAAATTGAAAATGGGCAAGTCACAGGCTATCGCGTAGAAAAAGGGGCGGTTACCGTGTCTGGTCGTGGATTCGATAGTAGCCGTCAAGATTACACTGATATTATTGCCAAAGAAGTTAAGATAAATGCCGGCATTTGGGCAAATGAACTCAAGGTAACAACGGGACAAAATCAGGTTTCTGCCAACAATGACAGTATTCAAGTTATCCGTGCTGGCGAAGCAAGCCAACCTGTAGGCTATGCCGTCGATGTCGCCGAATTAGGTGGTATGTATGCGAATAAAATCCACCTGATAGGAACAGAAAATGGTTTAGGGGTTCGCAATGCAGGGCATATTGGTGCCGCTGTAGGTGAAGTAAAAGTCACAACGGAAGGGCAACTAGTGAATACCGGTTATATTGGTGCCCAACAAGATATTACTCTGCAAAGTCAATATCAGATTGAAAATCAGGCATCTGGTGTGATGTATAGCCAACAAGGAAATCTGCAAGCAACGAGTAAACAGCAAGGGATTCAGCAACAAAGTAGTTTGCTTACCAAAGGCAAAGCACAAGGGAAAGGCAATATTACTTTAAAAGCCAAGGAAGCGATTAGTCAATCTGGTGAGAGTTTGGCCAAGGGGAATATCACTTATCAAGCGAAGCATATTGAAACTCATCCTACAGCAAAATTAATCGCGGGAGGAACCTTTACACATACAGCACAAGGTGAGCAAGTGACTATTCCTGCTTATCATTCTGCGGGAAATGCATTGAACTTGATCGCTGAAGAAACGATTTCATCGCACGGGAAACACCTAGCTTCTACACAAATTACCGCCCAAGCAAAACAACTTGATTTCTCTCAAAGTGGATTTCTGGCTTATCAAGCTGATTTAACAGCAACCCAAAATAATTTAGTATTAGATCAAAGTCATCTTGAGCTGAAAAATACGCTTCACTTATCTACGCCAACTCATCTTTCTAGTCAGCAAGCGAATTTACAAGCGACTCATATTTTTACAACAGCCTCTTCACTTGATAATCGACTAGGTACTTGGATTAACCGAGATCAACAACCATTTAACCTTCGATTACTAAAAGGTATTAATAATCAACAAGGGCAGATTTTTACGCAAGGCAACTTCAATCTTCTTGCTCAAGAAATTAATAATCAGCAAGGCTTGCTTTTTGCTAAAGGCAATTTAACCCTTAACAGTCAACAAACACGGATTAATAATCAGCAAGGAGTGATCAATACTGAGGGGCAACTTGATCTCCAAAGTGGCGAGCTCATCAATGACTCAGGACTGATTCAAAGTCTTGCTGCAATGGCTATTGATACACATCAACAACGGTTAAGCAATCAAGCAACGAAACAATCTTCACGTCAGCAAGGGATCATTTCGTTTGATAAGTTAACTGTAAAAACAGGTGAGTTAATCAATCAAAATGGCTTTATTGCAAGCCATCAAAACCAACAAATCACCGCAACGCAGATAGACAATTCAGAGGGGCTTATTCAAAGTGATAATACACAACATTTGATTAGCCTTAGTACATTAAACAATACTCAAGGACAAATCGTAGCAAGCAACAATTTACTTCTTGATACAGATGCTCTCAATAATTACAAAGGTCTGATTGTGACTGAAAATGGTCAGCTGACATTACAGGGACGGGGACAACTAACCAACTGGCAAGGCAATCTACTTAGCCGTGGTGATGCAACAATTTCTGTGCTTGGACTTGACAATGCACAGCAAGGATTAATTAGTAGTGCTGCTAACTTGGTGATTGACACTCATCAATCATTATTACGCAATGAACAAGGTATGTTATTTGTACAACAATCTCTTTATCTCGACAGTGGTGAGCTTAATAATCAGCAAGGTTTGATTCATGGACAAACTGGCATAACTATTAATACACATAACCATACATTAAATAACCAACAAACCCAACATCAAGGGATAACAAGTCAAGGTGATATTCGTTTACAGGCCGTTACTGTATTAAATAATCAGCAAGGCAACCTCAGTACAAAAGGTAATTTGGTTATCCAAAGTGAACAAATTGATAACCAACAAGGAAATTTAGTTAGCCAACAACAAGTATCTTTAACAGGGAATACTTTAGATAACCGTCAGGGGACTATTCAGGCGCAACAAAATATTGAAATTACGGCAAATCGTGAAATAAATAACCAAGCAATCACTACTCAAGGTTCGGTTATTCAAAGTGGTGCCACGCTCACTTTGATCACAAATCAGCTAAATAATCAAGACACCAAAGCAACGACAGCGATACCAACGCAAGGCTTATTAGGTCATCAGCTTACTTTGAGTAGTAAGCAACTGGATAATCAGCGAGGTGGTATTTATACCACCGATCAACTTAGTGCGAGTGTGGCACAAGATATCCATAATCAACAAGGTGAAATCCTTTCTTTAGGCAACGTGAATCTGCAAGGCGATTCTCTCATATTACATAATCAACAGGGTATCATTGAAAGTGGGCAAAACCTAAGGTTGGTTCTGCAACAGTTTAATGATGAAGGCAATATCAAAAGTCATCAGGATGCCTTGATTGAGCTACAAAAAGATTTAATCCTTACCCAACCTTTTGTTGTCGCTGGCCATTTAGCTATCAAAACAATGGGCGATTTTATTAATCAGACTCAATTAATCACGGGAAAAGGTTTACAGATCACAGCAAAACAGATTGAGAATCCAATAAACAGTGAGTTCACCTCGCCAAATACCCAACTGACTGCAAATTCATTGACCAATCGGGGATTAATTGATGGTACACAAAATGCAATTTATGTGAATACCTTAAATAATCTCGGCACAGGACGCATTTATGGTGATGAATTGGCAATTCAAGCTAATGTGTTAAATAATCAACCAGAACATTCCAATAATGAAGTACATACTGCAACCATAGCGGCACGTAAAAACCTCCATCTAGGGGTAGGTACCTTAACCAATAGTGATCATGCCTTAATTTTGAGTTTAGGCGATTTAACGATTGGTGGACAAATCGATGCAAACCAACGTGCCATTGGACAAGCTGATTTTGTGGATAATGGTAGTGCGACTATTGAAGCATTGGGGAATGGAAAAATTAATACCAAGCGGTTATGGAATCACGATTTACATTTAATTACTGGAGAAGATCATCAAGATCAACGTATCAGTGAATATGCGGTACATAGTAAAGGTAAACGCTATTCTAGTCTCGAAGGATGGTTTGATCGTAATAACAATAATCGGCATGACAAAAACTCTTATTTTAATTTTAATGACGGTAGACCACGAGTGGGCAATCCAACTTGGGTACAATGGCATTTTAATCGCCATACTGTCACAACGACATTGGAACATCGTGACCCAGCTAAAATTTTGATTGCAGGTGATTTACGGTTAAATGGTGAAGATTTAGTGAACGATGTCTCACAAATTTTGGTCGGCAATCGAATCCGTATGGGCGGACGGGTATTTAATCAAAATGAGAAAAATCGTAACTTAAAAGGTAATTCTGTTCGATTAGAGAATAAAGATCTCATCGGTGAAATTCATCGCCATGATGAAGGAACTTGGTACACCATGGTGACAAAACGTAAGCGTCATGGTTGGCGAGGTAAAAAAGTATGGGCTAAATATGGTGATGATGATAAACCATTTAGTCGAGATTTACCGGTGAAGTATTTTAACTTTAACTTAGTCGAAAATACTATTGGACAAACACAAGCTGTCATAAATCAAGCAACCAACACTACAATTGATGGACAACATCAAGCCACTACGCTTGCGAAACAAACATTAAATGTAGCCCCCGTTTCTTCTGTTGAACCGCACCAGATATCGGCACCCGCACTTCCACACATTATCAGTGTTGAAATGAGTCAAGCGGTTGGTAAAGTAAGAACGTATCAACCTAAAATTCGTTTACCGGAAGTCAGCCTCTATCGTATTAATCCAAATACGGATAGCCATATCTTAGTAGAAACTGATCCACGCTTTACTAATAAACGCCAATGGCTAAGCTCTGATTATATGTTTAATGCCCTACGTGCTGATCCGCAAACGATGCTCAAACGATTAGGGGATGGTTATTACGAGCAACGTTTAGTGAATGAACAGATTAATCAATTAACGGGGCAACGTTTCTTAGGTAATTACACTTCGGATTATGAACAATACAAGGCATTAATGGATGCTGGCATTCGTTATGCACAACGTTATCAGTTGATTCCTGGTGTTGCGCTTAGCGCTGCACAAATGCAGGAATTAACCGAAGATATGGTATGGCTTGCGCCTCAAACCGTCACCTTAAAGGACGGTACTCAAGTTCAAGTGCTTGTCCCTCAAGTTTATCTCGTAAAACGTGATGTCGATATTCAGCCAACAGGCGCTATCATCTCCGCGAGAGAAATTGAAATAGATAGTGAGGGTGAAGTCAACAATAGTGGCGTAATTGCCGGACGCAATTTAACACAAATTTCCGCACAAAATGTCGTCAATACTGGTACCCTCGCTGCCGATCAACTGAATTTTCAGCTAGCGAAGCGTTTCTATCAGCAAGGTGGGGAGCTTAATGCCACTAATCTTTATCTCAATGCGGGTTCAATTCAGATTGAAGGGCGAATGAGCGAAGCAAAAACCAACCCTAACTATGCGCATCGTCAATTAGATCAGCAAGCTTTATTACAGGTAAAACGAGCGCTTATTTTGCAAAGCCAAGGCGATATTCAATTAGACGCAACCAGTGTTAATGCTGGATCTGCCTTATTAACAGCTGGTGGTGATATACATATCGGGACTGTCACTGAACGCGAACGCTCACATTATATTGCTAATTCAGAAAACTATTGGAAACTCGACCAACAAAGAGAAATCGGCTCTACCTTTGAAATTAAAGACAATGCGGTATTCAATGGCACACAAGGTGTCATGTTACGTGCCGCACAAATTAATGCGGGTGGTGACCTTATTGTTAATAGTGAGCAAGGTGATATTCAACTACAAGCAGGGCGTGACCAAGAAACACTCTCATTTGCAACTAAATATAAAGATAAGAGCCTACTGAGCCGTAGCACGACGATCATTAAACATGATCACCAATATGACTTAGCGCAAGGTTCACAACTCTCAGGGAACAACATTGCTGTTACCGCAAATCAAGGCAAAGTCTCCGTTGAAGGCAGTACAATTGTTGCAGACAAAAATGTGACATTACAAGGTCAAGAACTTGATATTTCAGCGGCTAAAAATACTAGAAAAGAAGATGATTTTTATGCAAAGAAAAAATCTGGCTTAATGAGTGGTGGCAGTCTCGCTTTTACTATTGGTAGTCGCAAACAAGCTACTGACACTGCTAATCAGCAAACTTACTATCAAGGCAGTCAAATTGGTGCCTTACAAGGCGATATTTACCTTGCTGCCAATGACAGTTATCGCCAACAAGGTAGCCGTATTACTGCGGGCGAAGGTGATATCACTATTCTGGCGAAAAAAGTAGACATTACCACCACAGAAGATAAATTTATCCACGATTATCAGCATACCTTTAAACAAAGTGGTTTAACCTTTGGTATCAATCTTCCAATAGTACAAGCTGCACAACAAATTCAACAAACAGCGAAATCAGTAGCCCAAGTTGGCGACGCCAAAGATAATCGTATTAATGCGCTAGCTGCCATTAATGCTGCCTTTGATTTAGCCAATACAGCGGATGTAGTTGGTAATGTTGCCTCCAAGATAGCTAACCAAGGTGTTCAAGGTCTAACACAAAATATCGGCATTAGTGTAGGGTATGGAAAACAGAAAAATGAACAAACCATTCATACAGAAACAACAACCGCCAATCGTAGTAAAGTGAATGCTGCTGGTAAGGTTAATGTGTTAACTACTGGCGATAAAAATTCCTCTTATATTCAGGTAAAAGGATCTGATATTGCAGGACAGCAAGGTACAACTTTGCTAACACAAGGCAATCTTGATATTACTGCGCAACAACAAACACATTCAGAGCAAAGCCAAAATAAATCAAGTGGTTGGAATGCTGGCGTGGCAGTAAATTATAACAGTGCTGGTGGCGCCTCTTTAGGGATTACAGTAGGCGGTAATGCTGGCAAAGGTTATAGTAATGGAGAGGAAACCACTTGGGTAAATAGTCATATTGGTGATAAACAGAGCCAAACAACACTGATTTCAGGTAAAGATCTCACGATTCAAGGCGGACAAGTCGTTGGTGATAGTGTTAAGGTTCAAGCGGATAATCTAAATATTACCAGCCTACAAGATACGGCAACTTATCAAGGCAAACAAAAACAAACTTCCGCTCAAATGACCGTAGGTTACGGTGCTTCTTTATCAGGTAATTATAATCAGTCTAAGATCAATGCTGATTATGCCAGTGTTAATCAACAATCAGGCATTTTAGCTGGTGATGGTGGTTATAACGTTAATGTTGATAAGAAAGTTGATCTTAAAGGCGGAGCAATACTTTCTACCGCTACCGCAGACAAAAATGGTTTATCGGCACAAACCTTTACATTTAGTGATATTACAAACTACAGCAAAGCAAAAGCTAGTGCTGTTGGCTTTAATGCTGGATTTTCAATTGGTCGAGATCAAACTTCAGAGCAAGATAAAAAGGATAACCAAATTTATCGAGCTGAAAGAGAGAAAAATGGTGAAACCTTTCACAAAGCCAATCCAAACCAACAAAATTCTAGTCCAATTAAATTTGGCTTAGGTGAAAAAGATGTTCATAGTGCGGATCTTTATGCGGTCTCTAAAATTGGTTTAACTAATTTACTCGGCAATACTAAAAAATCAGAAAGTGACTCAAGTGTAACCGCTTCAGTGATCAGTGAAGGAAAATTTACTATTAGCGATCAACAAGGGCAAGAGAATATCAAGCGTATTACTAAAGACGTAATAGAACAAACCAATAGCCTTAAACAGAAAGATTATCAAGACCTACAAAAAGAAGTTGAAACAGATAGCGCAATTAAAAAGGGTTTTCTTACTAATACCGCTGGCTTTACCGACGAAGCTTACCGCACAATGTTTATTGCGGAACATCGGATGTTTACAGCAAAAATAGATGAAAATGGCAATCCAATAAAAGACAAAGAGCTAACCCAAGCCCTTGATGAGGAAGCCAGACAAGCTGCCGATAAAAAATTGCAGAATGGAGAAATTACCCAAGCAGAATACGATCAAGAAGTGGAAAATTATAAAAATGATCAACTAGGTAAAGGACGTAATATCTATGAATTAAGAGAGGTTTCCGATCAAGAACGAGAACATCTTAAACAGGTAACTTATACAGATCCTATCACAGGAAAAACCGAAACTAGGTATGTCGTCGCTTTTAATGGCATCTTTAATGATAAAAATGCCGCGGCTAAATTTTCTCGACAAAATTATATCGCTAAGCAGGGAGAGTCAGGTGAAATAGATACACGAATTTATAAAGATGTTTATTTTGTACATCATCCTCAAGCGAATAACGCTATCTCAGAATTATTGATTGCGGGCTATGAAAAAATGTTAGAAGGGGAATTGGGTACGACATTAGGTATCAGTAATTCCTCTGCCCAAGCTGTAACGTTAATGAAACAATATGGTACAGATAACCTGTTTGTTGGCGCCCACAGTCGAGGCACACTAACAGTAACAAATGCGTTGAATATCCTAGATAGCAAAGAAAACCAAGAAAATAAATTACTCTCTGGCACTAGGATCAAAATGGTCGGACCGGCTGCTAATGTCAGCCGTGCTGATAACACCTTAAGTTATTTACAAACAGGGGAAAAACGCACCAGTGCAGAAGGATCAATTCGGATTGAAAACCACCAATCTGATGTGGTGGGTAGTCTACCTATTATACTCGGTGGCAACCCTGCGACAATGAAGGATAACTGGAAAAATCATGGTTTTGGTAAAAAATTATTAGATATCTTTGGTGACAATTCCTCAGTACATAACTGCTATGGATTAGGACAACCGCAGTGTACCGATGATGGTTATCGCAAAAAAGATAATCTAATAATGAATAAAGAACGAACTATTTTTGAGCTCAATAACCAAAAACAGGAGAAATAGAATGAGAACCTTAATAACTACATTAGTAGGTGTATTATTCACTGGTATCTTAACCGCTTGCTCATTTGGCGGATTTCAACCGCCAAAGCCTTATTATGGTTGGCGATTACATAATTCAATTAACTTATACCCCCCCTCAGAAAAAGGGAGTTTCTGGGAATATTTAACTAAACGGGAAAATGATATGCGTTCCTGTGGAATGGACCCAGTAATAGGAGAAAGCGATAACCCTAAAGCTAATTTATGTTTAGAACAAAAAGGCTGGTATTTAGAGGGCGGACCTGTCTGTGAAAATGAATTAATGTGGGATAGACCTTTATGTATTGAATGGCGAAAAAAACACAGTAAGCCTGATGCAAAACCTTGGGGAAAAAATAAAAAATAGGTGATCTGTACCCTTAAAGTTGAACCAAAAATACAGAAGATAGAGTTTAACAATAAAGTTATCTTAAATAGTAAAGAGGAGAAAGAATAATGAAAAAAATGATATTATTATTTTCCTTATTACTATTATCAGGTTGCTATTTAGCTAATGGCTCTCCTCCATCTTTTAGATTTTGGATAGCTCCTGAGGGAATTAGTGAGGAGCAAGAAAAAAAAATATCGCATGATTGTGATAAAAAAGCTTATAACATGTTAGATGAGAGCCAAAAAAGATTATTTGATAAAGGTGATACATCTTGGGAAGAAATATATAAAAATAAAAATGAATACAAAAGATATAGGGAAGTTACTCGCTTAAATGAAAAATATTATGAACAATGTCTTTATGATTCAGGATTTCGTTTTAGACCACCTTTAGTATGGTGCTTAGCCCAAGATGGTGATAATACTAAAATTTGTATGGAGAATATGAAATATAGAAATTAAAAGTGGTTTATATGTAGGTAAAACAGGCCTAAATGTCAATGTAGCCGGCAATACCCACTTAAAAGGCGCAGTGATTGAAAGTCAAGCAAGCGCAGAAAACAATCAATTTACAACAGGCAGTTTAACCGCAGAATCGATAGCGAATCACAGTGAAGTGAAAGTCTCTTCAGCAGGCGGTGGGCTCTCTACCGACCCAACCCAAAATATTGCCAATGGCTTTGCAGCGGGATTAAGTGCATTAGGGAATATTCATAAACAAGACAGTAGCACCACACACAGTGCCATCGGTAGCAATATCCAGCTTACTACCCAACAAGATGAGATACCGACTACCCTATCCCGCGATACCGCAACAGCGAATGAACGCGTACAGAAAGCGGATATGGAGGAAATGAAAGCTCGTCAAGAGATGGCACAGGTGATAGGCGATATTGCCAATAATGGCATTACCTTAGTCTTAAAACCAAAATTAGACGAGGCAGAGCGCCAAAAAGCTGAAGCTATTGCAATATTAAAAAATGATGAGCATAACCAAGCAGCACAACAACAATTAGATACAGCCAATGAGGTCATAAAAACCTACGGGCAAGGCGGTCAAATCCAATTAGCCGTGCGGGCGGTTACAGGCGTATTACAAGGGATTGCAACAGGTGAAGCTTCGCAAGCAGTGGTCGGAGGGGTATCTCCTTATGCTAATTATGCGATAAAGGAAGCCACGACAGATAAGAATAACAACGTTAATCTTGAAGCTAACCTGATGGCACACGCCTTATTAGGTGCAATCGAAGCCTATGCCACAGGGAACAACGCCGCCGCAGGCGCTGCGGGTGCGGTCAGTGGTGAGTTAGCAGCAAAAATTATCACAGAACAGCTTTACCAAAAAACACCAGACCAACTCACCGAAGCTCAAAAACAAACGGTATCCACCTTAAGCCAACTTGCTAGTGGTTTAGCTGGCGGCTTGATTAGCGACAATACCGTAGGGGCGATTAGTTCAGCAGAAATTGGTAAACGGGCGGTTGAGAATAATGGATTACTTAGTGGACAAGTTTCTGATTTATTTAGAGAGTTGGAAGCAGCGGAGAAAGATAAGCAGCCTATAGAAGAAATTTTTATAAAAGCTAAAGCGCTAAGTGATAAGCAATATAAAGAATTAACAGAAAACTGTACTGATTCTGCAATATGCCGTTACGGCACAGAAAAAGCATTAGAAGAAGCAAATCAAAAAGCCTTTGAATTGGTAGGGTATTTTAATTCCAAACTAAGTAATTTATCTTATGAAGCTCAAAATAAATTTCTTGAGTTTATTATTGATGAAAACAGTAAAGAATTTAATTTTATTGAAGAAAACAGAACGATTACTGAAAAAGCGATAGTTGGTTTGGTAGATAGTTTTATTGCTTCTCAACAAGCTCAAGGAATAAAAATATCGCCTAAGATTGCTAGTTTTGCAAAGAAAACAACATTAGACAGCCCAAAAGAATATCTATCTAAACCAAAACAAAAAGTAAACTCAGCATCAGTTGGCGATATTGTTCGTACTCCGACAAGTCATCCTGGAGATTTCATTCGATTAAAAGGAAATCAAGGATTAAAGAATAAATATACAGGTGAAATATGGGAAAAAAGTGAAACACAACATTCTGATAAAGAAGGAGAATGGAAAGTTGGTATAGGAAAAAACTCTCCAAGTAAAACAAAAAAAATAACGATAGGACAAAGTGATGGAAAAATTATTAAGATCGACAAATAGAAATATTAATTTAGATGAAATAGACTTTATTTCTATACAAGATAGCGATGGATGGGTTGGATATATTAATTTCATAGGAGAAAATAACTTATTAGGTATAGATTTAACTATTGATTTATTTTATAAGTTTTTTAAACAAGATATTGAATCTTTTTTCTCTTTAAATACACTTGCTTATGATAAAGAAGATGATTTTTTTAGTTTGGAAGAATATTCTTCTTTATATTCTGAAGCGAAAGAAAAAAAATTAATTTATGATAATTGGGATGAACTTATTAAAATTTCTTATGATAATCCATTACATTCTGATTTATGTAGATTAGATTTTAATTGGAGTAATATTGTTTCAATATCCAAATTAATTATGGCAATAGATTCATTTTCAGACATTAACCTATTAATAGGTAATTTTTTAATAATAAATCCTAAATTAAACATAATGTTATCACCAAGAGGAATTGGATTTGATGTTTTTTGTTTAAATAGGGATACAAAAACAAGCTTTGATTTTATTAAATCATTCTCAAAATTTAATAATTTTAAATGCTATTTATCCATGAAATATTTATTAAACTTAAATAAAGATAATATAAAACAATTTTTTTCTTTATATGAAAAGATTGGAGATTATAGTGATGTAGTAATGCACCATACATATTCTTTAGAGCTTAAAAATATTGTTAAATTAAAAAACATTAACTTCTCTGGTTTTTCAAGTAGTAATAGATGGGTTGGATATTTTGAGGTAAAACAAAAAAAAGATAATAATTTAATAAAGGAAGCCATATCTCTTTTTAATAATTTTTTTAAATATGATATTAATGATTTCTTTTTGCTTAGTTCATTAGCAAGCTGTGATAATGGCGCAATAAGTGAAGAATTTATTGATTATATTGATATTTATAAAAAAATAAAAGAAGAAAATATTTTTAAAAGATATTTAGATAAAAAAAATAATGAGAACATTAAAGCAAAAGCATTAAATCTTTGCTTTGATTATGATACTTTTATGCCATTATGTGAACTTGTGATGGTATTATCCTTTAATAATATTTTCGGTCAAATTTGTTTCCTTATTAATCCAAAATTACAAATTGCATTATACCCACATGATGATATTGGTTTTGGAGTAATTGCATTGAATGATGATCCTACTTTAGGTATTAAATTTCTCAAATTTTGTGAAAATGATAGTAGATTTAGAGTTTATATTGAATCTGAAGGGTTAAATTAATTATTCATATAATTAGAAATTATAATTTACGACAATGGCTCTTATGCTTCTGTCAATGGCAGTCTTAACCGCGGTAAACTCAATGCGGCATACGTTGAAACACAAAGCGGATTACACGCAGGGGAAGCAGGGTTAACCGTCAATGTGGCAGGCAATACCCACTTAACAGGCGCTATCGTTGATAGTCAAGCAAGCCAAGAGAAAAACCACTTTACCACTGGCAGCTTAACCTCAGAAAATATTGAAAATTACAGTGAAGCCAAAGTGGAATCCGTCGGCGGTGGGCTTTCTACTGACCCAACGCAAAATATTGCTAATGGCTTTGCAGCGGGATTAAGTGCGTTAGGGAATATTAATATGGTATTATATAGCAGTTGTACAAAGTTTGAAAATTGACTAAATTTACATAAAAATATCCTTATTTTGATAAAGGCATTATTTGGCATAGTATTCTCCTTAAATATAGGTTTAAACAGAGATACGCTATGCCCTTTCGGGGATAAGTGTATCCCTGAGGGAAAAACGAAAGCATATAACGTTGATATTATATGCTTTAATGTAAATTATTAGGCTGCAACAGTTTGTTCATATAATCGCATAACATCACGAATTTCAAACAAGTATTCAGCAGCCCTTCGAGCATGTCCCGATGCTTTAAAAATCGCTTTTTTGTCAGATTTTAATACCTTTATCCAGCTATCAATATAACTAGCATTGAATGAAATAGTATCAAACCCAAGTA
>NZ_JAQIBB010000085.1:0-14945 GCF_027920745.1 Gallibacterium faecale
CAGGATAATCTATTATATAGATAAAAAATGCGGCGAGTGCCGCATTTTTTTGTGTTATAACCATCCTTTCCGTTTAAAGTATAGGAATGGGAATAGGGCGGCTAATACCATCAGAATTAAGGCAAATGGGTAGCCAAATTTCCACGTTAATTCTGGCATATTGGCGAAGTTCATCCCGTAGGTTGAAGATACCAATGTTGGTGGTAAGAAAATCAATGAAGCTACGGAGAAGATCTTCATAATACGGTTCTGTTCGATATTCATAAAACCCATTGCTGCTTGCATTAAGAAGTTTACTTTTTGGAAAAGTGATTCATTATGTGGCTGCAAGGATTCAATATCTCGTAATACTTCTCGAGCTTGTTCAAGCTGACTTGCTGGTAAACGTGTTTTGCGAACTAAGAAGCTTAATGCCCGTTGTGTATCCATTAAGCAAAGGCGCACTTTAGAGCTTACGTCTTCTTGTTCGGTTAAGGTGGCTAATGCTCGGTCAAACGCTTCACCTTGTTTACCTTCTAAAATAATTCGGCTTAATTTTTCTAAATCGGCATACACGGTTTCGATAACATCAGCTAACTGCTCAATTTTGGTCTCAAACAGATCAAGCAGTAATTCATAAGCATTACATTCTAGTAGTTTTTGTGTCCGTGAACGCATCCGATATAAACGGAAAGCTGGTAATTCACGATCTCTTAATGAGAATAAACGTCCATCTCTTAAAGTAAACGCAACGGTTGCAATATCAGCGTAATCATCTTCATCTTCGCAATAAAAAAATGAGTGGAGATGTAAACCGTCTTCATCTTCGAAAAAACGTGCAGATGCCTCGATGTCTTCTAGTTCAAGATAAGAGGCTAAGCTTTGTCCTAATCCCTCTTGCAGCATTTCTCGTTCTTCAACAGTAGGCTCTAAGAGATCAATCCAAATTGCATCATTCAATGCTTCACTATTTTCATCAATACGCACTAAACGTGCGTCATCTAAAGCAAAAGCTCCGATCATGTTCGTACTCCCTTGGTTGGGTTTTGAACAACGCAATGAACAAAATTAAAAGATTCTAGTTTAAATAGGGTAGTTGAGATACTTACCGACCTTTCGCCGATAAGCATAGGCTATGAGGCGAAAAGATTAGTTGAAAAAATAAAACCAGTATCGACTGTGACTGTCCAAAGTGTTTGTCCTCATAGAAAAAATATCGGGCGGAATGTTACTCTTGTCGAGCAGGATAGTCAAGCGCCGCTAATAAACGCCGCTTGACTTTTCGTGTTAATTTTTCTTTTCGAAATCATTGATATGTTTATTGGCGGAGATCCATGCTGCGGCATAACCAATTGCCGAACAAATAATGATCATAAAGAGAATTTCAGGTAAAGCTAAACCATTTAATTCAAATTTAAGGGCAAAAATATTTGCAACATAGGTAACAGCCGTTGAGAAATAGGCAATTAGCATAAAGCTAAAAATTGTGGCGAGGATACTGCCGAAAACGCCATAAATAATCCCAGTACAAAGAAATGGTCGTAAGATAAAATGATTAGTTGCACCAAGGAGCTTCATCACTTCAATATTCGCTCGGCTGCTATACACATCTGAACGTACGCTATTACCAATCACTAAAAATACCGCCAAGCTCATCAAAATACTGCAAATGATGGCAATTTGAGCAATTAAGTAAGATACAGCACCTAGTTTTTCCATCCAATCATCATCCAGACGGACTTCTTGAACACCTTTAATTTTGCTTAATGCAGAACGTAACTCCATCAATTCATTGGTATTTTGGTACTCTTTGGTTGGTTTAATCATAACGACTGCAGGTAATGGATTATCATCAAGTAATGACAGTTCTTCACCAAAACCAGACCACTGGCGAAAATCTTCGAGGCTTTTTTGACGAGAGATATAATTTAATGAAGCAACGCCTTCTTGTGATCGGAGTTTTTCGACTACTGAGCTAGTATCTTGTTCGCTAAGACTTTTATTCAGATAGACTGCAAGCTCTGATTCTGGATAAAAGTTATCTACCGCATATTGTACGTTCTTCCATAATAGATAAGTGGTGACAGGTACAGTTAGGGATACAGCAATAACTAATACAGTAAGTAATGTACCTAATTTTCTTTTATATAATTCACGCATCACCATTTGGAATACAAGTTTAAGTTGTAACCATAGTGGTGCATTCAGATGACGCTGACTCATAGTAATCCTATTAACGAATAAATTGTTTTAAATGCCCTTGTTCTAACACGATTGTCGGTTTTGGATTTTGCGAAATCATATTGATATCGTGTGTTGCAATAACCACAGTAACGCCCATATGGTTGAGCTGTTCAAATAACCGGAAAATATCGAGTGATAACTCTTTGTCTAAATTCCCCGTAGGTTCATCGGCTAAAAGGAGTTGCGGTTTATTAACAATGGCACGAGCGATATCAATTCGTTGTTGTTCACCGCCGGACAGTTGTTGTGGATAGTAATTCGCGCGGTGAAATAATCCAACACGATCTAACGCAGCGGAGGCACGACGTTTAACTTCGGAAGGGTGCATTCCATTAATGACTAAGGGTAAACCGACATTATCCAGTACAGTATAACTGGTTAATAAGCGATAATCTTGGTGAACCATACCAATTTGTCGGCGCAAATAAGGCATCTCTGAAGCGGAAAGACGAGTAATGTCATGACCGTTAAACCAGATATTGCCACCATTAGCACGTTCAATACCTAAAATTAATTTAAGTAGTGTACTTTTACCTGCACCAGAATGACCTGTGATATAGGTCATACTACCAGCGGGTAAATGGAAATTTATGCCTTGTAGAGCGGGTTTAGTTCCCCCGCTATAAACTTTACTTACTTCGGAAAATCGAATCATAGTTTTTCCTTACATCTCTTTATCTGATACAAACAACGCTTCGATAAATTCTTCACTCTTGAATGGGCGTAAGTCATCAATTTTTTCTCCTACGCCAATATAACGAATTGGAACATTGAATTGGTCAGCAAGGGCGAAAATAACACCACCTTTTGCTGTACCATCTAATTTAGTCAAGGTGATACCAGTAATACCAACTGCTTCATTAAATAATTTCATTTGGCTAATCGCATTCTGCCCAGTACCTGCATCAAGAGTAAGCATAATTTCATGTGGTGCGGTTTCATCATATTTTTTCATCACGCGCACAATTTTACGTAATTCATCCATTAAGTTATTTTTATTTTGTAAGCGACCTGCGGTATCGGCAATTAGGACATCAATGCCTTTAGCAGTTGCAGATTGCATTGCATCAAACAGTACAGAAGCGGAGTCTGCACCTGTCGCTTGTGCGATCACTGGGATATGGTTCCGTTCACCCCAAACTTGTAGTTGTTCAACCGCTGCTGCACGGAAAGTATCTCCCGCAGCTAACATAACGGACTTTCCTTGTTGCTGGAATTGTTTTGCTAATTTACCGATTGTTGTAGTTTTACCAACCCCATTCACGCCAACCATTAAGATGACAAAAGGTTTTTTATCAGTTAGTTGTAATGGTTGTTCGGTTGGTTTAAGAATCGTACCTAATTCCACTTTTAATTGTTGATAGAGGAGTTCCGCATCTTTAAGCTGTTTACGGCTAGCGTGTTCAGTAAGATTATTAATAATTTTACTGGTCGTTGGAACGCCCACATCTGCAATTAATAATTGTTCTTCAAGCTCTTCAAAGAGATCGTCACCAATTTTCTTACCTGAAAAGAAATTCAGAAAACCAGCGCCAATATTTTGTTTTGTTTTGACTAAACCTTGTACTAAACGGCTAAAGAAGCCTTGTTTTGTTGGCTTCTCTTGCGTTTCAATTTTGCTTGGCTCTGGCTCTGGCTCTGGCTCTGGCTCTGGCTCTGGCTCTGGCTCTGGCTCTGGCTCTGGCTCTGGCTCTGGCTCTGGCTCTGGCTCTGGCTCTGGCTCTGGCTCTGGCTCTGGCTCTGGCTCTAAGGTTGTCGTAACTTTATTTTCCTCTGTGGCAGGATCAAGTTGGTTCGTTGTATCCTCAATAGCTGTTTCTGATTGATGTTCAGAGAGTGTTTCTGTTACAACAGTTGATTCTGCAACATCTTGTTCTGGTTGTTTTTCTGGTTCGGTAATTGCAGGTTGTACTGTTTCTGATGGTGATGAGTGAGTTGGTTGTTCAGTTTGTTTATTACGTCCAAATAATGAAGCCCAAAATCCTTTTTTTTGTTTGTTTTCTGACATATAAAAGTACCGAGTTAAAACACTAAAAATTAAAGCAAAATAAGGTTATCCAAATTTATAAAATAATAGACTAAAATATTCGCTAGTTTATCATTTAAATTTATCTATGCTTAGTATTTCTTCTTATTATGGCAAAAAACCTAGTAAAAGTTCCTCAAGGTAAGGGGGATGTGCGTATCATTGCTGGCTTATGGCGAGGCAGAAAATTACCCGTATTACTCTCACAAGGCTTACGCCCGACATCAGATCGTGTTCGAGAAACATTATTTAATTGGCTGATGAATGATATTGTTGATGCAAGATGTTTAGATTGTTTTGCTGGCAGTGGCGCTTTAGGCTTTGAATCGCTTTCACGTCAAGCGAAAAGCGTAACAATGTTAGAAAAGTCGTCTGTCATCGCAAAACAATTACAACAAAATTTGCAACAGTTAAAAGCTCAAAATGGGGAAGTGATTTGCACTGATACCTTGCGTTTTCTACGTGAACAAACAGTAACAGCGCCATTTGATATTGTTTTTTTAGATCCCCCTTTCCATCAAGACCTATTAGTTGAAACCATAACATTATTAGAAAGCCGATCTTGGTTAGCACAGAATGCACTGATTTATCTTGAGTGTGAAAAAACGTTAAACGAGATTGAGATTCCTCAGACGTGGCAATTATTAAAAGAGAAATTTACTCAACAAGTGGCTTATCGCCTTTATCAAAAACAGGAGTCATAAGATGAAAGCACTCGTGCTAAGACAAACGGAAACCAGTCCATTTCAGTGCCAAATAGAGAATATTGATGAACGATTATTTCCCGAAACACAACGTAAATCAGGGGTGAAAATTAAAGTACATTACTCTTCGTTAAACTATAAAGATGCGTTGGCTGTTTGTGGGATGGGAAAAATTATTAAACATTATCCTTTTATTCCGGGAATTGATTTAGTTGGGAGTGTTGCTGCAAGTGAAGATCCTGCTTTTAAAGTTGGCGATTTGGTGTTGGCGACAGGGTTTGGTTATGGCGAGGTTGAATTCGGTGGAATGAGTGAATTTGCCTTCGTATCAGCACTGCATTTATTAAAACTCTCTGGATCACTAACCGAATATAAGGCGATAGCCTTGGGAACAGCCGGTTTTACTGCAATGTTATGTGTCGATGCGTTGCAGCAAGCAAATATCACGCCAGAGCGTGGCGATATTGTGGTAACTGGTGCAAGTGGTGGTGTAGGTTCGATAGCAGTATATATTTTACGGAAATTAGGGTATTCCGTGATTGCGATTTCAGGCAATCCAGATCGCTATCAGGCTTTATTACAATTAGGGGTAAAAAAGATCTACGATCGTGATCATTTTAATGAACCAAGTCGTCCACTAGAAAAGCAACAGTTTGCAGGTGTGATTGATACAGTAGGTGGTGATATCTTGGCGAATCTATTAAGTAAGGTGCAATACAATGGTTGTATTGCGAGTTGTGGCTTAGCACAAAGTTATCAATTACATACTACAGTGATGCCATTTATTTTACGGAATATTCGTTTACAAGGTGTGGATTCTGTTTATTTCCCATTGGCGCAGCGAAAAGCAATATGGCAACAGTTAGCACAAATTATTGAAGATGATTATTTAAAAGATTTTACTCGCGAAATCAGTTTAATGGATGTTCCTGTCTATGCTAAAAAACTATTAGAACACCAATTATATGGGAGGACGATAGTGAGGGTTAGTTAAGAAAATTTCTAGAGTAAATATTAATTTACTTTAGTAATTTATTGGTAGTTATTTTAAGTACTATCTCGAACAATTAAACGACTTCGTAGCAAAATATTTTCAGGTTGGTAAGTAATTTGTTGGTGATATAAACGACGTAGGGTACGCCCAGCAAGAATACCCATTTCCCGATAAGGAATATACACTGTTGTTAATTTTGGGTATGAAACTTGACTAATCTCTAAGCCGCCAATACTACTGATAGAGATTTCATGAGGAATATTAATATGGCGGCGTAGAGCTTCAAATATTACACCACAAGCTACTTCATCTGATAAACAAATAAATGCATCAATTTTTCCCCATAATAACAGTGCTTCATTAAAGAGTTGGCAACCTGTTTTAAATGAAGCCTGTTCAGCATTATGTAAGATAAGATGTGGATTAATAAAGTGTTCTAAGCAGGCATTATGCCAACTTTGCATATATTGTTGAAATATTGATAAATGTTGATTAGCGCAGAGTAATCCAATTTCTTTTTTTCCTTTTTGAAGAAGATGAGTAACAAGTAAATGGATAACATGGGAAACATCAATACCAATATTAATACTAAATTTATTTGTTTGTTTTGCACCAATAGTGATTAAAGGAATATTGAGCGTTGTTAGTCTTTGCTGTTGTTGTTGATCACATTCCATATTTAATAATACAACTATTTCCGGGGCATAGTTAATAAGTTGATTAATCCAATCTTTTTCCTTTTCTACAAATAAAATTAGTAACTGTAAGTCAGTAGCTTGGATTTCTCTATGTAATCCATCCATAATAAGCGTATTTTCTGTTGCGATTAAAGATGTTGTTACTAAAACAACAGTATTAGAACTGACAGTAGCTAAATTTCTTGCGGCGAGATTAGGAATATATCCCATTTTTTTGATGGCTTGTTGGATTTTATTGCGTAAATCCTCAGAAACTAATTCTGGTTTATGGATCGCTCGTGAAACGGTCATTTGCCCTACTCCTACCTCTTTTGCAATATCGGCAAGAGTAACTTTTCCTGTACTTCGTCGAGATTTATTTTTTTGCTCAGCCATAATTCTTTATTTATTTGCAGAACTAAAATGAATTTAGGATAAGTATATCATCACATAGAAAGTAAAAAGAAAATGTTAGCGCTATCACAAAAATGAAATTTGTCGATTGATGGCTATTTGAGCTTTGATTAAACTTCTTTGTAATAGAGATCTAAAGGAGTAAATCATGTTGGAACAATTTTTACCAAAATCACGGATACAAATTGTAGAAAGGATAAATTCTTGGCAAGACGCAGTAAGGCTTTGTGCAAAACCATTGTTGGATGAGGGTATTATCGAAACACGTTATGTTGATAATATTTTTCGTATTTATGAAGAGGTGGGGCCGTATTTTGTAATTGCGCCAAGAATAGCAATGCCGCATGCAAGACCAGAAGAGGGGGCAAATGAGACAGGATTTTCATTATTAGTTGTATCGTCTGGCGTCAATTTTTATTCCAAAGAAAATGATCCAGTGTCATTAATAATTATGTTATCTGCAAAGGATAATACAGAGCATTTATCGGCATTGGCATCTGTAGCTGAAATTCTTAGTGATGATGCAAATATAGAGCGCTTGATTAATGCAAAAACAGCAGATGAAATTTTTACTTTTATTAAAAAACAATGACCTTTAGGAGGTTTATTATGAAGATTATGGCAGTATGTGGTTCTGGTCTAGGCAGCAGTTTTATGATGGAAATGAATATTAAGAAAGTATTGAGCAAAATGGGGATTACTGCAGAAGTAGAACATACTGATTTGGCTTCGGTAAATCCGACAGATGCTGATGTATTCGTAATGGCCAAAGATATTGCAGCTAGTAGCGGTATTGCTCAGGATAAACTTATCGTAATTACTAATATTGTGAGTTTAACCGAGTATGAAGAAAAACTTACTGAATATTTTAATGCGAACTAATTAAGGGGAAAGCATTATGAACTCTTTGCTTTTTTTTATTTTAGATATTCTTAAAGTACCTGCTGTTTTGGTTGGTTTAATTGCATTAGTTGGTTTAATTGCACAAAGAAAAGCCATGCCAGATATTATTAAAGGTACGATCAAAACTATTTTAGGTTTTATTGTGTTAGGTGGTGGTGCAGGTGTGTTACTTGGCTCATTAACACCGTTAGGAGATATGTTCCAACATGCATTTAATGTGCAAGGAATTATTCCGAATAATGAAGCTATTGTATCACTAGCATTACAAAAGTATGGTACTGCAACTGCGTTAATTATGGCATTTGGTATGGTGGCAAATATTGTGATAGCACGATTTACCCGCTTAAAATTTATCTTTTTAACTGGGCATCATACCTTT
Organism: Gallibacterium faecale; assembly: GCF_027920745.1. Taxonomy (NCBI): domain Bacteria; kingdom Pseudomonadati; phylum Pseudomonadota; class Gammaproteobacteria; order Pasteurellales; family Pasteurellaceae; genus Gallibacterium; species Gallibacterium faecale. The sequence goes on from NZ_JAQIBB010000085.1 coordinate 8,321, forward strand.
TATATGGCTTGTATGATCGGGATTATTCTTACTGTAGCTGGTTTTGAAGGTGTGCAACTTGTCTTCGTAGGTTCATTATCATTAGGACTTGTAATGGCATTTTTCCCTTATATTGCACATCGTTATATGAAACATATTACAGGTAGTGATAATGTGGGTTTTGGTCACTTTGGTACCGTGGGTTATGTGTTAGCTGGTGCAATTGGTGAATGGACTGGTAAAGGTTCAAAATCAACAGAGGAAATGAATCTACCAAAAAACTTAAGTTTCTTACGCGATAGTTCTATTTCCATTTCATTAACTATGATGGTGATTTATTTGATTTTGGCTGTTGCTAGTGGTTCAGAGTTTATTGAAACTAAATTTAGCGGTGGGCAAAATTATTTAGTTTATTCGATTATTCAAGCAGTAACTTTTGCGGCTGGTGTGTTCATTATCCTACAAGGCGTCCGTTTAATTCTTGCAGAAATCGTTCCAGCTTTTACTGGCTTCTCAGAAAAATTAGTACCAAATGCAAGACCTGCACTAGATTGCCCAATTGTATTTCCGTATGCGCCAAATGCAGTATTAATTGGTTTTTTATCAAGTTTCGTTGGTGGTTTAGTTGGTTTATTTATTCTTGGCCAATTAAGTTGGGTATTAATTCTTCCAGGTGTAGTGCCCCATTTCTTCTGTGGTGCAACCGCAGGAGTATTTGGTAATGCAATGGGTGGACGTAGAGGAGCTATTCTTGGTGCATTTGCACATGGTGTCTTAATTACTTTCCTTCCAGTATTTTTGCTTCCGGTATTAGGGAATTTAGGTTTTGCTAATACGACTTTCTCTGATGCGGATTTTGGTGTCATTGGCATTATTTTAGGTAATATGGCAAATTACTGGAATAAAGATGTGATTACAGCTGTGATTGTTGGTGTCTTTGCTTTATTAGTTATTTATAACTACGTTAAAAAAGAGAAAAGTGTAGTAGATACTAAGGAGTAAAGAATGGAAACGGATTTAGTTAAATTTGCTAATCGAATCCGAGTAGAAACACTCAAAACGTTGCTTCATTTAGGCTTTGGGCATTTTGGCGGCAGTATGTCGATTGTTGAAATCTTAGCTGCTTTATATGGCAAAGTAATGAGAGTGAATCCACAGCAACCAGATTGGGTAGATCGGGATTATTTTGTATTATCAAAGGGGCATGGAGGCCCCGCTCTTTATTGCACATTAGCATTGAAAGGTTTTTTTCCGATAGAGCAATTACAAACATTAAATAAAAATGGAACTTTATTCCCAAGTCATCCAGATCGATTAAAAACAGTTGGGGTAGATGCTACAACAGGTTCATTAGGTCAAGGTTTATCTATTGCAACAGGAATAGCTTTTTCTCATTATCTTAGAGGTCTAACAAATCGTACTTTTTGTATTGTAGGTGATGGAGAGTTAAATGAAGGACAATGTTGGGAGGCATTACAGTTTATTGCTCATCATCGATTGACTAATCTAACTGTTATCGTTGACTATAATAAGATGCAATTAGATGGTATGTTATCAGATATTATTGAACCATTTAGTTTAGTAGAAAAATTCTCTGCATTTGGGTTTGATTGTATAGAAGTAGATGGGAAAGATGTTATTAAATTGGCAGAAGTATTAGGTGAAAAAACAGTAGGTAGACCTAAGTTGGTTGTTGTAAATACGATTAAGGGGCAAGGTGTTTCATATCTTGAGGAGATGAATAATTGTCATCATTTACGGCTAGATGATGTAATGAAACAAGCAATTCAACAAGCAATTGTTGAGCTGGAGGGTAAGTATGCGTAATTTACAAAAAGACAATGTTGAAATGAGAGCGGTATATGCATCAACAATGTCAGAATTAATGGCAAAAAATCCTCTGATTATTGATTTAGAAGCTGATTTGATGAGTTCTATGTCAATGGATAAGGTCAAAAAACAATATCCAGATAATGTGATTAATTGCGGTATTATGGAAGCTCATAGTATTGGATTGGCTGCCGGTATGTCTATTGCTGGCCATATTCCTTTTTTCCATACATTTACTGCGTTTGCAAGTCGCCGTTGTTTTGATCAATTATTCATGTCATTAGACTATCAACAAAATAATGTTAAAGTGATTGCATCAGATGCTGGAATTACTTCGGCTCATAATGGCGGAACACATATGTCATTTGAGGATATGGGTATTGTAAGAGGTTTAGCTCATGCAAATGTATTAGAAATGACAGATGCGGTAATGTTTAGGAAAATTTTGCAACAATTAGCTCAACTTAAAGGATTTTACTGGGTTAGAACCACTAGGAAACAAGCAACAAAAATCTATACTGATGATGAAACTTTTACAATTGGTAAAGCAAAAGTTTTACAAGAGGGTAGAGATATCACATTAATTGCCAATGGCATAATGGTGGCTGAAGCTTTATTAGCAGCAGATATTTTAGCGGAAAAATATCAAATTTCAGCAACTGTTATTGATATGTTTACATTAAAACCAATTGATGCAGAAACAATCATTAAATATGCTCAGCAGACAGGAAAGGTGATCACTTGTGAAAACCATAGCATTGAAAATGGGTTAGGTTCGGCAGTAGCAGAAGTTTTAGTAGAATCAATCCCAGTACCAATGAGGAGAGTGGGTATTAAACAACGTTATGGTCAAGTAGGAACTGTTGATTTTTTACAAAAAGAGTATGAGTTAACAGCAGAAGATATTGTAAAACAAGCACTAACTTTCTTTTGAGTTAATATTTAACAAAACGGCTTAATATGATTTATCATACCAAGCCGTTTTTAGTAAGGAGAAGCTTTAATCTAATAACAAACTATCATCGCTAATTCGTTCACCACGAGTACGCTCAAACATTTGTAATAAATCTTGGACGCCCATACGTTTACGTTTGTCGCCATTCACATCTAATACCACCTGACCTTGATGGAGCATTACGGTACGATCTCCATGATCTAAAGCTTGTTGCATAGAGTGAGTCACCATCATTACAGTAAGTTGATTTTCTTCAACGATTTTATCGGTTAGCTCCATTACAAATGCAGCTGTTTTAGGGTCAAGTGCAGCCGTGTGTTCGTCAAGTAATAAGATACTGGATGGTTGTAAAGAAGCCATTAATAGGCTAACTGCTTGGCGTTGGCCACCAGAGAGTAAGCCCATACGGTCACTTAAACGGTTTTCTAAGCCAAGTTTTAAAATAGAGAGTTTTTCACGGAAAAATTCTCGGGTTTCTTTTTTGACGAAAAACGATAAATTACGGCGCTGACCTCGACAGTAAGCAAGAGCCATATTCTCTTCGATAGTTAAACCTTCACAGGTTCCAAGCATTGGATCTTGGAACACTCGTGCTACGGCTGCTGCACGTTGCCAAGTCGTTTTACGGGTGACATCTTCACCATTAAGATAAATTTTACCGCTATCTACAAGGTAATCACCGCAGATTGCATTGAGTAAAGTGGATTTACCTGCGCCATTACTACCAATAACAGTAACAAATTCACCTTTTGAGATATTTAGTGAAAGTCCTCTTAATACAGGGTTTTCTATCGGCGTACCACGATGAAAGGTAATACGCAGATCCTCTAATTTCATCATGCTCCGTTACCTCTTTTTGCTAGAAAGCGACTTTTAATTTGTGGGAGTATTAGTACAAAGACGACTAAAATAGCAGTAACTAAATTTAGATCTTGAGCACCAAAACCGATATCTCTTAATGTTTCACTACTTAATGCGATAGCAATAAAGAAGCGATAAAGAACAGAACCAATAATTACAGCTAATGTGATCATAAAGAGACGTTTTGCTGGGATAAGGGTTTCTCCAATAATGACAGCAGCTAAACCGATAACAATCGTTCCCACTCCAATCGACATATCGGCACCACCTTGTGTTTGCACAAAGAGTGCTCCACCTAATGAAATAAGCGCATTAGATAATGCCATACCAAGGTAAATCATACGGCCAGTTGGGATACCTTGGGCTTTTGACATTCTTTCATTAGCACCAGTAGCTCTTACGGCTAGACCAATTTCAGTATTGAAGAACCAATCTAATAATAGTTTCACGACTACCACAAAACCTAAAACAATAGCAGGTTGGACATACAACTGATTACTTGCGTCTGCATTAATAAAAGGCTCGAAAATTGTTGCCTCACCTAATAAAGGTAAGTTTGGCGCCCCCATAATGCGTAAATTGACAGAATAGAGTGCAATCATCACTAAAATACTGGCCAATAATTGTAAAATTTTAAGTGAAACGTGTAACCAAGCCGTTACCAAGCCTGCAATTGCACCAGCAAAAGCCGCAATTAGCGTTGCTAACCAAGGGTCAATACCATTAACAATACACACAGCACAGACTGCACCACCTAAAGGAAAACTTCCATCAGCAGTCAGGTCAGGGAAATCTAAAATACGGAAAGAAATGAGTACACCTAAGGCCACAATGGCATAAATGAGACCAATTTCTAAAGCACCTAAAAATAAAACTGAAGTCATAGTAATAATATTACGTTAAATGAAAACAACAGATAGGTATAACTTGAAGCTATACCTATCAAACAAAGCAGTTATTCTTTAATTACGTCTTTTGCGGAATCAATTAAATCTTGAGGAACTTTCACACCAAATGCTTTAGCTGCTTTTAAGTTAAGATAAAGATCTAATTTATCCATTGTTTTTACTGGAATATTGCCAGCTTTTTCACCTTTTAAGATAGAACCAACAATTTTTCCAGTTTCTTCACCTAAGGTATAGTAGTTATTGGATAATGCCGCAATTGCACCACGAGAAACCGTACTAGTATCAGCGGCGATAAGTGGAATACCTGCATCTAATGCACTTTTATAAAGTGATTCATAGGCAGAAACGACACCATTATCTGTTGAGGTATAAATAGCATCAACTCGACCTTTCAAGCTACGAGCTGCGGTACTAATATCAGTTGTACGTGGTGCTGGCGCTTCAACAACGGTAAAACCATTGGCTTTACCCGCTTCTTGTAATTGTTTTAATACGACAGTTGAATTGACTTCCCCTGAACTATACACAAAGCCGATAGCTTTTAGATTTGGGATTAAACGTTTAATTAAGTCAATTTGAGGTTGGATTGGTAGAGCGTCTGAAGTTCCAGTGATATTTGTACCAGAAGCTTCCCAAGATTTTACTAATTTTGCTGCCACAGGATCACTAATTGCGGAGAAAACAAGTGGAATATGGCGAGTTGCTGCTGCGACAGCTTGGGCACTTGGTGTACCGATTGCTACGATAACATCAGGTTTATCACCAACAAACTTACGGGCAATTTGCGCCGCTGTAGCAGTATTGCCTTGTGCACTTTGGAAATCGATTTTTAGGTTTTTATCTTCTTCAAACCCCTCTTTTTTTAATTCAGCAATTGTCCCTTGACGAACCGCATCAAGTGCAGGATGTTCAACAATTGCGGTGATCGCAACATTTTTCATCTCAGCTGCGATAGTATTACCGGTTAATAAAGTGGTTGCTGCTAATGTTGCCCATAAGGCGAGTTTAAATTTTTTCATAGTCGCTCCTTTCGTGCATTATTAATGTTCGGCTGTAAAATTAACGTTACACATTGTTTTAAAATAAGTGAGTTAGTTATAGCACAGAGCGACTTTATTGAGAAGATTTTTGATTGACAATAGTTTATTGGAATTAATCTGCATTTTGTGAGAAATATCACAAAATGCAGAGTGTAACGAATGTTTTACGGTTGTAAAGGTGGAGTTATAGATCGGATGAATTAAGTACACCTAAGGCAAGTAAACCTTTTAATAGCCCATCGTGTTCAATATCTTCGGTTGTATAGTCAGCAACTTTTTTTAGTTCTGGATGAGCATTTCCCATGGCAACGCCTGTGCCAACATGACTAATCATCTCAATATCATTAAGACCATCACCAAATGCCATTACATTGTCTATTGTTAAACCGAGGTGTTCAATAACTGCATCAATCCCACTTGCTTTAGAACCAGTCGCCACTAAACAGTCAACAGAATAGTCATGCCAACGTACAGTTTTAAACTTATCCTTGAGAATACCTGAATCAGCGATAAATTGATCTTGTTCCGCAGAATAGAACAGAAGTAACTGATAAATTTCATGGGTTTGATAATAATTTTTGTCGATAAAGTAGCGTGTTGTAATCGGGTCGAGTGCTTGTTTTAGGTGAGGAGTAATATTGGATACTGCAATACCCTCATTTCCAACAAAAGCATATTCAATTTGGTGTTGACTTAAAAAGTGAACAATACGTTCAATATCAGTGGTATCAATAGGATGTTTAGCAATAACCTGGTTTTGATAACTATTATATTGCCCATTGATCGTGACAAATAGTTCAATACCTTCTTGTTTAATTAATTGATCAATTTTCTTGGGGAAGGCGCATCTTGCTCGACCTGTTGCGATAGCGGGAATAATGCCTTTACGTTTTAAACTACGAATAACGGTTGGAACAGTATCAGGCAGGATAGCTTTATCTTTTACATAGAGGGTTTCATCAATATCAAAAAAAATAACTTTAATTGGCGCTTTTAACATACTTCAAACATCTTTTTATTAGAAACAAGGAGCAGCAATCATACCATTTTTT
>NZ_JAQIBB010000086.1:0-13921 GCF_027920745.1 Gallibacterium faecale
CAAAATTTACTGTGGAATACCCCGCAAGTTTTGTTGGAAATGGAATGGCGGTTGTGAGGTTGGTGCAGGAATATCACTAAACCATAAAATAAATGGCTGGATAAGTTCCGGTGATTGTCCCCAAAGTTGGCTAATTTTGACTAATTGAATATCGGCAGGCAAGTTATAAAGTTGTTGTTTTAAGATAGCAACCGTATTTTTCCGAGGATGCCCAATCGCAATTGCAGTGCCATGTTTTCTTGCATATTGAATCGCTTTTTGAAATTGAGCTAACACGCTGGTATAAGCATTATCATCATCAAGAAAGATGTTTCGTTCTAACACATTAACGCCATACGCTTTGCCAACTTTGTCAGCTACACTGCTTCCAATAGTTTTACTATCTAAAAAAGAGAGACCTCGCTGAGCAAGTTGCTGCATTAATGCTGTCATTAATGGCATATTTGAGGTGGCGGCACTTCCCATATGGTTATTCATCCCGATTGCATTCGGTACGATGCGTTGTGCTAATTCAACACGATGGGCAACTTCGGTAGAAGATAGACCAAGAATTAAACCATTCGGTTCTAGTTTTAAATTTCCTTTTGGCTGCATTGGCATATGGATCAACGTATCACGTCCTTGTCGTTGAGCTTGTTCTGCTCTGGCTTTGGCGTGAGGTGCGCTTGGGATAATAGCAACATTGACCGGTAAAGGAAGTGAGAAGATTTCGCTATCTTCATGAACACGATAGCCAATATCATCAATCACTATTGCTAATTTAGCAGCATTAGCCATTGTGAATAGAGGTAAACATAAAATGATATAGCGTATCCAATTCTTCATCGTTGTCCTACAATATTATCTTAACCAGCGAGCTGGATTGACAGGTTCACCTTGGCGGCGAATTTCAAAATAGAGTGCTGTATGGCGACCATCATCACTCTGCCCAACTCGTGCAATAGTTTCTCCTGCTTGAACCACATCACCGTTTCTGACATTTAATGCACTATTATAACCATAGATACTCATATCACCTTTACCATGGTCGATTACAATCACTAAGCCGTAACCTTGCAAACGGTTTGCTAAGATCACTTTACCAGGTGCAATCGCACGTACATTAGCACCTCGATTGGCTTGGATAACAATGCCTTTCCAACGGATTTCACCCATTTGAATTGAACCGAAGCGATTACTTACACGACCAGTAACAGGCATAGCATATTGACGTTTCGCAGATCCTAAACCATTTCCTCGTCCAATTAGCTGTTGTTCTTTAGCCGTAGGTTGGTAGTCTTGATGTTTCTCTTCAGCCTGTTTTTGTTTCTGCTTTAAATTAGCTAACTCTTGCTGTTCTTTTTGTTTAGCAGCACGTTCTGCGGCAATAATTTCTTGGCGTAGTCTGTTTTCATTTTCTTTCAACCGAGCGAGCTTATCTTGGTTAACTGCAATACTTTGATTAAGTTGGGCTAACGTTGATTGATGTTCATTTTTTACTTTTTGTAATGCTCGTTGCTGTTGTCGTTGTTGAGCAATTTGTTGCTGTTGTTGTTGCTGTTGTTCTTTAACTAATTGTTGTTGCTGTTTAAGTTGTTGTTGAGTTTGTTTGAGTTCTTGAATCAAAGCCATTTTTTGTTGATTGAAATACTTGTAGTAAGTATTTAAGCGATCACTATTTCTGGCATCTTCAGAAAACATTTTTTCTAAATCATGTTGTTGTAAATTTTGACGATAAGCAGAATCTAACAACTGTTCTAGTTGTTTCTTTTGTGTTTTTTCTTGTTGTTGTAATTGCCGAATTTGTTTTTGTGTTGATTGAATATCTTTGTTTAAGTTTTTCAACTCATCTTGGCTTTGTTGTAATTGATTACTAATATGCTCAATTTTTTGTTCTTGTTGTTTTAACTGGGTTTGTAATTGGCTTTTCTCTTGTTGTTGCTGAGCTATTTTGTGTTCTTGTTGTTTTATTTGTTGTTGGATATCTTGCAGATCGTTAGCCGCATAAGCAGTCACTGCAGCTACGAATAAAGCACTATTTCGTAGTAAAGCAAAAGATTTACGCCATAAAAAAACAAATTTAGCCATAACGAATAAACGATCTCGTAGGAAAAACAGAACAATTCTGTATTATTTTAGAGTTTTTTTTGCTAAAGATCAGCAATTCCAATAAAAGCGGAGCTGTTCTATTTTAAAAAGCAGCAAATTTTGTTATAAAAGGCGCAGTTTTTTTGATCTAATTTTTAGGAGAGTAATTATGCAATTAGTGTTTATTCGTCATGGGTTAAGTGAGTGGAATGCATTGAATCTTTTCACTGGCTGGCGTGATGTTAACTTAAGTGAAAAAGGTGTTGAAGAAGCAAAAGCAGCAGGTCGTAAATTAAAAGAAGCTGGTTTTGAATTTGATATCGCATTCACTTCAGTATTAACCCGTGCGATTAAAACTTGTAACCTTGTGTTAGAAGAATCAAACCAATTATGGGTACCACAAATTAAAACTTGGCGTTTAAATGAACGTCACTATGGTGGTTTACAAGGTTTAAATAAAAAAGAAGCTGCAGAACAACATGGTGATGAACAAGTTCATATCTGGCGTCGTTCTTATGATGTATTACCACCAGCATTAGCAAAAGATGATCCAAATTCAGCACACAATGATCGTCGTTATAAACATTTACCTGCTGATGTTGTACCAGACTGCGAAAACTTAAAAGTAACTTTAGATCGTGTATTACCTTTCTGGGAAGATCAAATTGCACCAGCACTTTTATCAGGTAAAAGAGTGTTAGTTGCTGCTCACGGTAACTCACTTCGTGCGTTAGCAAAACACATTGAAGGTATCTCTGATGAAGGAATCATGGATCTTGAAATCCCAACAGGTCAACCATTAGTATATGAATTAAGTGATGATCTAAAAGTTGTTAAAAAATACTATCTTTAATCACTAACTGAATAGAAGAAGCACTTTTCTGTATGAGCAGAAAGGTGCTTTCTTTTATCTGTATTTTGTTAAGAAAAATAAAGGTTTCGATTGTTTAGTTCTATTGATAAAGGTTATACTTATCCGACTTTTGACTAGTATTTAAGAAGAGATTAAATAAATGGAAGAATTTATGCCGAAAGCGATCGCATTTGCCTCACAACATACAGTGATGGTAGTTGCGTGGATTGTTGTTTTTGTTGGAACAATTTATGTGTTTGTGAAAAGTGCTGTTTCTGGTTCGAAAGAGATCGAGCAAGCACAATTATCACGATTAGTTAATAAAGAAAATGCGGTAATCGTTGATTTGCGTAGTTCCGAAGAGTTTTTACGCGGTCATATCGCAGGAAGTCAAAATATCTTACCAAGAGATATTAAAGAGAAAAATCTTGGTAAATTAGAACAATATAAAGATATTCCGGTGATTGTTGTTTGTGCCTCAGGAATGACTTCACGTGGTTCTGCAGAACAACTTTATAAACAAGGGTTTAAACAAGTTTATTCATTAAAAGAGGGTATTCAAGGTTGGAAAGCCGCAAATTTACCTCTTGTTAAGAAAAGCTAACATAATCAAAGAAGGAAATTAACCATGGCAGAAGAAAACAAACCAGCAGATGAGCAACAACCAGCAAGCGAAGAACAACAAGCGCAACCTGTGTTGCAAATTCAACGTATCTATGTAAAAGATATTTCTTTTGAAGCTCCAAATTTACCTCATCTTTTTCAACAAGAGTGGAAACCGGTTTTAAATTTTGATCTTGATACTGAAACAACTGCATTAGCAGAAGGATTATATGAAGTTGTTCTTCATGTATCAGTAGAAACCAAATTAGAAGGTAGCGATACTGTTGCATTTATTTGTGAAGTAAAACAAGCGGGTATCTTTGCGATTAGTGGTTTAGAAGAAATGCAGTTAGCACACGCATTAACTTCTCAATGTCCAAATATGCTATTCCCATATGTCCGTGAATTAGTGGCGAATTTAGTAAATCGTGGAACTTTCCCAGCATTAAATCTTGCGCCAGTAAACTTTGATGCATTATTTATTGAATATTTACAACGCCAACAACAAGCAGAACAAGCTGAACAAGAAGCACCTGCAACAGTAAATTAATAATTAGCTAATAAAAGCATCTTTTCGAAGATGCTTTTATCTCCTTTTTTGTAAAATTTTCTTGCAATCCTCTCTCTTTCGTCTATTTTCCTTTAATTAAGAGAACAAATGTTAAGGTGATTATGATGACACATTTCCCACCAATAACTGTTATTGGTGCCGGTTCATATGGCACAGCATTAGCTATCGTATTGTCGAGAAATGGTTTTCCGACAATTCTTTGGGGACGTAATAAAGCTGAAATGGAACAGATGGCAACGCAACGACAAAATAGTCGTTTTCTACCAGGGGTAACATTTCCGGATGCATTACAGTTAGAAAGTGATTTAAATACTGCGATCAAGGCTGCACGTGATATTTTGTTAGTGGTACCTAGCCATGTGTTTGCAGAAGTATTGCAACAAATTAAACCATTTTTATTACCAACACACCGTATTATCTGGGCAAGTAAAGGGTTAGAACACGAAAGTGGACGATTATTACATCAAGTAGCAGAAGAGATTATTGGTAAGCATTATCCATTAGCGGTGTTATCTGGGCCAACGTTTGCGAAAGAGCTAGCAGCAGGGTTGCCGACAGCGATTGTCCTTTCTTCTTCTAATACTGAATTTGCACAGGAACTCCAAGAAAGAATCCATTGCAGTAAACATTTCCGCGTCTATTTAAATAGCGATATGATTGGTGTGCAATTAGGTGGAGCGATTAAAAATGTAATTGCGATTGGTGCTGGTGTTTCTGATGGGATTGGTTATGGTGCAAATGCACGCACTGCATTGATTACCCGAGGATTAGCTGAAATTTCTCGCTTAGGGGCTTCCTTAGGTGCAGAACCTCAAACATTTATGGGAATGGCAGGATTAGGCGATTTAGTTTTGACTTGTACGGATGATCAATCACGTAATCGCCGTTTTGGGATGATGATTGGTAAAGGCTATAGTGTGGAACAAGCGATGCAAGAGATTGGACAAGTGGTTGAGGGGTATTACAATACGCAAGAAGCCTATCGTTTAGCCCAACAACAGCAAGTCGAAATGCCAATTGTTGAGCAAATTTATCAAATGTTATTTTGTGGTTTAACGGCCACTGAAGCGGCAAGAAATTTACTTGCACGAGAAAAGAAAAGTGAGTAGGAGCAGTTATGTCAGCGTTATTGCAACGAATTTGGCAAAGTATTCGTGAAGAAGCAGGATTATTAGTTGAGCAAGAACCTTCATTAGCCAGTTTTTTCCATTCAACTATTTTGGCACATCAACATCTTGGTACAGCACTAAGCTATATATTAGCGAATAAATTATCTAGCTCTACGATGCCGGCGATTTCTTTACGTGAAATTATTGATGAGGTGTATCACCATAATCCTAAAATTATTGAAAGTGCGGCATATGATATTGAAGCTGTACGTGTTCGAGATCCCGCAGTTGAGTTATATTCAACCCCTTTACTTTATTTAAAAGGATTCCATGCGTTGCAAAGCTATCGGATTACCCACTGTTTATGGCAGCAAGGTCGTAAAGCATTGGCCATTTATTTGCAAAACCAAATTTCAGTTGCATTTGATGTAGATATTCATCCAGCAGCGAAAATTGGTTGTGGCATTATGTTAGACCATGCAACAGGTATTGTGATTGGGGAAACTTCGGTGGTAGAAAATGATGTGTCTATCTTACAAGATGTTACATTAGGTGGAACCGGGAAAGAAGTGGGTGATCGCCATCCAAAAGTTCGCCGTGGCGTGATGATTGGAGCCGGGGCAAAAATTCTAGGTAATATTGAAGTAGGGGCTTATGCCAAAATTGGCGCTTGCTCAGTGGTATTACACCCTGTACCAGAATATTCAACAGTGGCTGGTGTGCCAGCAAAATTGATTAGCCAAGATAAAAAGGCTAAACCAGCCCTAGAGATGAACCAATATTTTACTTGTGAATAAAATTCACAATCTATTTGTTTTAAATCAAGGAGTTATCAATGCAGTATCAAGATCCTCACTATGCGGAAGAAGTTGAAAAATATGGTAATCCGATCCCAAGCCGTGAGTTGATCCTCACTGTTATCCGAGATCACAATGCCCCAATGAGTCGGGAAGAGCTATTACAGATTTTAGAAATTAGCGATCCAGAATTACAAGAAGCAATGCGTCGTCGCTTACGTGCGATGGAAAATGATGGGCAGCTTGTATTTACTAAAAGAAAGCGTTATGCGCTGCCAGAGAGATTGGATTTATTAAAAGGCACAGTCATTGGGCATAAAGATGGTTATGGTTTTTTACAAGTAGATGGCACAAAAGACGACTGGTTCATTCCTAATAGTCAGATGCAAAAAGTGTTGCATGATGATTATGTGTTAGCACAACCAAATGGTGTCGATCGCCGTGGTCGTAAAGAAGTACGCATTGTTCGTGTATTAGAAAGACGTAAAAAACAGATCGTAGGGCGTTTTTTCCTTGAAGATGGTATCGGTTATGTGGTGCCAGATGATAGCCGAATTAACCACGATATTGTGATCCCTAATGAATTCCGAGCTGGAGCTCGTATGGGACAAGTTGTGGTAGTGGAATTAAAGAGTAAAGAAACTGGCTTTTCACGTTTAACGGGACGTATCACCGAAGTATTAGGGGAAAATATGGCGAAAGGCATGGAGGTAGAAATTGCGATTCGTAATTATGATATTCCTCATGTTTGGCCTGACGCGGTGAAAACACAAATTGCTGATTTGAAAGAAACGGTTGCCGAAAAAGATAAACAAGGACGAGTTGATTTACGTGATTTGCCTTTAGTGACGATTGATGGCGAAGATGCGCGTGATTTTGATGACGCCGTATTTTGTCAAAAACGTGAAAAAGGTGGTTGGACATTATGGGTAGCGATTGCTGATGTAAGTTATTATGTACGACCGCATACACCATTAGATCAAGAAGCTCGCCAACGTGGTAACTCAGTGTATTTCCCAAGTCGGGTTGTGCCAATGTTGCCAGAAGTTTTATCCAATGGCTTATGCTCATTAAACCCACAAGTTGATCGACTTTGTATGGTGTGTGAAATTCAGCTTTCTGCGGCAGGAAAAATTCAGCAATATCAATTTTATGAAGCGGTGATGAATTCTCATGCTCGGTTGACATACAGTAAAGTGTGGCGGATCTTGCAAGGTGATGAAGAGCTTAGCGAACGTTATCAAACGTTAGTCCCTCATTTACAAGAGCTATATGCGATGTTTAAAGTATTGCTGTCAGCACGGCATAAACGTGGGGCGATTGATTTTGAAACGATTGAAACAAAATTTATTTTTAATGATTTAGGTAAAATTGATCGGATAGAGCCTGTTGAACGTAATGATGCGCATAAAATTATTGAAGAGTGTATGATTCTTGCTAATATTTGTGCCGCTCATTTTATGGAACGTCATCAAGAGCCATCACTCTTCCGAATCCATGCCTTGCCGAGCGAGGAAAAATTGACATCATTCCGTACTTTCTTGCGTGAGTGTGGTTTGACTTTGGAAGGGGGATTGAAACCAACACCAGCGGATTATGCAAAATTAATGGAACAAGTTAAAGAGCGTCCTGATAAAGAGTTAATCCAAATGATGTTACTGCGTTCGTTAAGCCAGGCAGTTTATAGTGGTGATAATATTGGGCATTTTGGTTTAGCCTTGACAGAATATGCGCATTTTACTTCGCCAATTCGCCGTTATCCGGATCTTTCGTTACATCGTGGGATTAAGTATTTATTGGCAAAAGAAAAAGGGTCAACAAAACGAACAACACAAAGTGGCGGCTATCATTACACATTAGATGAAATTGATCTGTTAGGTGATCATTGTTCAATGACAGAACGTAGAGCTGATGATGCAACTAGAGATGTGGCAGATTGGCTTAAATGTGAATTTATGCAGGATCATATTGGCGAAGTATTTGAAGGAACAATTTCTAGTGTCACTGGTTTTGGTTTCTTTGTGCGTTTAGATACGCTGTTTATTGATGGGTTAGTTCATATTTCAACATTAGATAATGATTATTATCGATTTGATCCAAGCGGTCAGCGTTTAATTGGTGAAAATGGCGGCGTGTTATATCGGATTGGCGATAAGGTTACTGTCCGTGTTGAAGCAGTAAGTTTAGAAGAAAAAACAGTTGATTTTTCTCTGGTGGCGACTACTCGTCAGCCTAGACGTTTAGGTAAAACGGAAAAAGATCGCTTATTGAAAAATGTGCGTTATGCCGAAAGTTTACAGAAACGTTTACGTAAACAAGCCAATATAGATGAGAAAAAGCGCAAAGAGAAAAAGAAGAAAAATACAAGAAAAACAAAACGTAGTAGTAAAAGTAAAAAGCGTAAGTAATTTGAGATAAAACGATGAGTGAGCAAATTTATGGTATTCATGCGGTGTCGGCGGTTGTAGCAACGGCACCGGAACGATTAATTGAAGTAATGGTACTGAAAGGGCGTGAGGACAAACGTCTATTGCCTTTGTTGGATGAATTATCCCAATTAGGAATTTCAGTACAATATTTAACACGTCAAGCATTAGATAAAAAAGCTAATGGTGAAGTTCATCAAGGGATTATTGCAAGAGTACAAGCACCAAAAGAATATACAGAGAATGATCTGTATGGGTTATTAAATCATAAAAAACAGCCGTTATTATTAGTATTGGATGGGATTACAGATCCGCATAATCTTGGTGCTTGTTTGCGTACAGCAGATGCAGCTGGTGTTGATGCGGTGATTGTACCAAGAGATAAATCAGCACAATTAACTTCTGTGGCAAGAAAAGTGGCTTGTGGCGCAGCTGAGGTAGTACCACTGATTCGTGTAACTAATCTCTCGCGCACACTAAAAACATTGCAAGATGATTATAATGTTTGGGTAGTGGGCACAGCTGGAGAAGCGGATAGTTCAATCTATCAAGCTAAGTTAACAGGTGCTATTGCATTAGTCATGGGCGCTGAAGGAGATGGTATGCGCCGTTTAACACGAGAACATTGTGATCAATTAGTCAGTATCCCAATGCAAGGTTCGGTATCGTCATTAAATGTTTCGGTGGCGACAGGTGTTTGTTTATTTGAAATTGTAAGACAGAAATTAGCTTCAATGGATTAATTTATGTTAAAAAAACTTTTTTTCTCAACTTCAATCCTTTTATTAGTCGGTTGTGCGTCACAAGATATGGATTCTTATCCAGCAGAATATGCGAATGCTGATTATGAATTAAGTAATGAAGATGCACAACGTTGGGTAATTGCAAGTCATCAAGCAGAGCAGTGTATCTATCCGAATTTAACTCGGATTCAGCAAGAACATTTTTCAAAAGAAGATGCTTATATTCATTCACAATATGTATTTTTCTATCCATTAGAAAGCATTATTGGCACTGAATATGTCAAAATGATTCAAGCGGATGAAAAATCAATGGGGTATGCGCAATTTCAATTTAAGAAATTTAAAGATACACCATTTGAGCCAATGCCAGCGGCAGATTGTGCTACTTTACGCATTAAAGCGCGCGATGATTTAAAAGTGGTCAAAGGGCAATATCAAAGTGGTATGGCTGTTGATGAAGCGAAGAATAATGCCTCAAGTGATAGTAAGAAAAATCCAGATGGTATTGCGACTAATGAGAATAAATTCTTCTTTGATATTATCAAATGGGGTTCAGCATTATTATTGCTTTAAGCCATTGTATAGAAAAATTGGGCTGATTGGATAATCAGCCCTTTTTTGTATTAACGTTCTTGTAAAGCTTGCTTCATCCGAGTAATAGGTTTAATCAGATATTGGAAGATAGTTTTCTCACCAGTTTTTATATCTACAGTGGCAATCATATCGGGCAATACAGGTAATTCACTACCATTTTTATCTGTTAAATGGCTACCAGTTGTTCTGACTAATACTCGATAGAAAGAGTTGTTAGGATTTAAATTAAGATCGCTTGCTTGGCGTTTATCTTGTAACGTACTAGGACTTAATAAAGTTACGACACCATCTAATCCACCATAGATCGCATAATCGTAAGCCGTAAGTTTAACAATTGCTTTCATACCTGGGCGAATATAGGCAACATCTTTTGGATTAATATAGGCTTCAACTAACAAATTATCTTCAACTGGTACAATTTCCATAATATCTTGACCAGCTGAAATAACTCCACCAATAGTATTTACGCGAATATTTTTCACGATCCCTTTTAACGGTGCGCGTAATAAAGAACGTTCTACTGGGTCAGCTCGTGCTGCAAGATTTTCTTTTGCTTGGTCAAGATCTCCTTGAATTCGGACTAACTCATTACTCGCATCTGTAATGTATTTATGTTCACGTTCAGAAATTTGTAATGCCATATCATTGGCGGAACGCTTCATTCGCAATAATTCAACTTGAGAAACAGCGCCTTTATTGACCATCGGTTCAGTAAGAGCAATTTCAGAATCAAGGAGTGCTTTACTTTCACGTAGTGTTTTTAACGCTTCATTTAATGCATCTTTTTTGGCTTGGTAAACACCCATTTCTCGTTCTTTCATTTCTTGCGGAATATCATTAGGAAAAACTAATGGTTTGCCAGAAATTTCCGCTTTCAAACGAGTAGCAATAGCTTCTAAGTTATCTACTTTGGCTTTTGTTTCGCGTAAGATTGCAGAACTGCGGGTGTCATCTAATTTCAGTAATACTTGGCCTTTTTCAACGAGATCACCCTCTTTAACCATCATCTGATCTAGGATACCGGGATCTAAACTCTGAATAATTTGTTCACGGCTATTTGGGATAATGGTTCCTTGACCTCTTGTTACCTCTTCAATCTTACTAAAGTAAGACCAAATGATGAAAACAATTAAAAAAGCACCTAATAACCAGATCACTGCAAATAATCCGGTATGTTTTTCTTCTTGTAACGCCGCATGAAGATCATTAAGTAGTCGTAAATCTTTACTTGATACAGTTTCTTTTGTGGTTAATGCGACATTTTTTTCAGTTTTTTCAGTAACCTCTGCGGGTAAAGTTGTATGTTTTTCAGACTGATCTTTTTCTATTGTCATTTTGATTATCCATTCTAGATTTAACTATTTAATGATTTGTTTTTTTCTATTTCAGGTGTTTGTGGCGCTGAGAGTTTTTTCAATACAGCATCTTTTGGCCCATCCATAACAACCTTACCATTTTCAACAACCACTACTCGATTCACTAATTGTAAAACTTGAGGACGATGAGTAACGACAACCAGAGTTTTATTTTGTACCCATTGCGATAGACCAACTAAGGCTTGTTGTTCATGATATTGATCAAGACCAGTAGTTGGTTCATTTAACAATATAACTTTTGGATCTTTTAAGGTCATTCTAGCTAAGGCAATAGCTTGTTTTTGTCCACCAGATAAGCCCAAACCGTTTTCCCCTAAAGCCATATCTAATCCCCTTGGATGGGATTGTACTAAGCTTAATAATCCAAATCGTTGTAATGCGACTAATAAAGTTTGATCAGATGGGAAAGAGTCCATTCGCCCAATATCTAAATTTTCTCTTAGAGTTCCTAAAAATAGGCGAGGATTTTGTTCTAGTAATAAAACTTGATTACGTAAAAAATAAGGATCAAGTTGTTGTAGATTAATACCATCTAAAGTAATACTTCCTGAAGTAGGCTCATATAAGCCAACACCTAGTTTTAAAGCTGTTGATTTACCACTACCAATTTTCCCCAAAATCCCTACTTTTTCTCCGGGTTGGATGGTGAGGTTAAAATTCTCTAATGCAGGTTGGCTATCTTGTTGGTATTTAAAACTCACTTGCTTAAATTGTAGGTGTCCGGTAACTTGTTTGAGGCTGATGTAATCCCTATCTGACGATTTATCAATAGGCTTAGCGACAATTGCATCAACACCTTTTAATGCCATCCAAGCTTGTTGGAAACGTGTAGCTAATCCTGCAATTTGTCCTAATGGTGCTAATGCTCTGCCAGATAAAATAACAGAAGCAATTAATGCCCCCATCGTAATCCGTGAAGCTGGATCTTCACTATGAATTAAATAAGTACCAACAACGACTAAGAACACAGTATTTAATTGTTGTAATGCGGTAATGGTATTAACAACAAAGTTACTGGTATCTTTAACCTTAATGGATGAATAAGAACTTTTGGCTGTGTAATAATCCCATCGTTTTTGTGCCCAAGACATTGCATTCAATGCCCTCGATTGCTTCGACAACTAAACCTTGACGTTGAGAGGATTCTCGCATTGATTCATTAATTGCTTTAGATAAAGGTGCTTGTGCAACAATCCCAATAATAATGACAGTCGGGATAATAATAGCTGGAACTAAAGCGAGTTTACCACCGACTAAAGCGATCACACCGACAAATAAAATTAAGAAAGGTAGATCAACAATGGTTAATAAACTGGCACTGGTGAGAAACTCTCGTACAGATTCAAAATCACGCAAATTATTGGCATAAGATCCTGATGAAACAGGTCGATCTTGTAATTTTAATGCCATTACCCGACGAAATAGCATCGAACTGATAATAAGATCGGCTTTTTTACCTGCAATATCTGTCAAATGACCTCGAATCATCTTAGCCATAAATTCAAATAAAATTGCCAGAGTTACCTCGATACTGAGAACCCATAAGGTTTCATAAGCTTGGTTTGGAATAACTCGGTCATAAACATTCATTACATATAAAGAACTAATTAAAGCCAGTATATTGATAATGAATGTTGCTAGAATGACTTGATAATAATATTTCTTAAACCGCCAAATAATTTTGAAAAACCAGGTTTTAGGTAAAGAATATTCTGGTAATTCAGAACGTACATCCTTAGCCATACGAGGTTTAATAAACCAACAATAACCAATATATTTTTTGGCTAATTCAATTTCAGGTAATTGGTGAGTAATACCATCCGTTTGTGTAATTGTATAAACTCTATTACCCTTTTCATCTTGAGAAATATTTGTGACCACAGCCGCTTCTTCATTTTGTAATAAAACTAATGTCGGTACTGCGAGTGATGGAATATCAGATAATGCTCGTTGAGAAATACTATTTTCAAATCCTTCACTTCTTAAATATTCACATAGCGAAGAGAAGTCAATATTATTCCCTTGGCGACGAATTGAGTGTGAAGCTAATGTTGGTACGGATAAGGGGGGGGGGGGGAAACCAAGAAGCTGAGTAATTAATGCAATATTTTCAATAATTAATTTCATAACGTTAATTCTTTAATCTTATTTTAAATCTGATGCCCATTTATATGTCATTCCTTGAGAATAAAGATAATCTAAATAAGAATGACGAAATTGATATTCAGTAGATACCTTACTTAATTCTGCATTTAATAATTCATTTTCAGCATTTAATAAATCAAGCAGAGAGCGTTTAGCAATTGAAAATTGTAATTTATAGTATTGAGTGACTTCATATAATGAATCCACTTGTTTAGATAATGTTTTAATTTGTTTATTATATTCATCTAAATTAATAAGTGCTTTTCTGTTTTTTTCTTGTAAATCTAAAACGGATTGTTCTAAACGATTTTTTTCCGCACTTAACATTTGTGCTTTTTCTTGAACGCTGTATGAATTAGAACGATTAAACACATCCCAAGATACATTGAGATAAACTTGACGTTCATCTTTTGTTAACTGACCCACCACATCAACTTTTGGATAATGGCTTGCTTTTTCAGCTTCTAAACTTGCTTGAGCTGTTTTAATTTTAGCATTAGCTGCTTGATAAGAAGGGTGTAAACGTTGCGGTTGTGAATAACGTTTTTCTAATGCATTACGAGTTAAAGTATCAAAAGGATCCTGAATCGCATTTTGGTTAACCTTAGTTCCAGAATAGCGTTGTAATTGGCTTAAT
>NZ_JAQIBB010000087.1:0-13374 GCF_027920745.1 Gallibacterium faecale
AATAATTTTAGGTTTAAGCTGCCTTACGGTAGCAAAGCCCATTTTCTTTCGCCTTTAATCGCTAAGCTGCCTATGCGGCAGTAAACTAGAACAGAAGTTAAGATAACTTCAAGAACCACAAGGGATTATACTACAAATCTAAAGATAAACCCTTTTTTATAAGGTAAATATAATTACTTATAAATCAATTAGTTATTTTATACTAAAAAATAAGGGTATGAATATAAGGAAAAGGACAGTGTGTTGAAGACTAGTAAACTGAAAAAATAAAAATAAAAAACTGCACCTTCATCAGTTGAAATTCAACCTTTACGGTGCAGAAACATTGTCAATATAACAACTACTATGCTTATTAAAAAACTATTCTAAACGTTCGCTATGAGAGATTAAGTCTAAACCTTGGCGTTCTTCATCAGCAGATACTCGGATATCCATGAATAAACTCATTACCCAAAGAATCAAGCAAGAAACAACACTGCTGTAAATTAAGGTGATCACAACACTTTCGATTTGAGCGAGTACACTTGCGTCACCACCGGTAATATCAGTTGATACAAATACACCTGTTAATACTGCACCAGCGATACCACCAATACCATGGATACCAAAGGCATCAAGAGAATCATCATAGCCTAGTTTATATTTAATTTTGGTCACTGCGATAAAACATACTGCGCTAGTGATTAAACCAATCCATACAGCACTTTGTGCGGAAACAAAACCTGCGGCTGGGGTAATTCCCACTAAACCTGCAACTGCACCAGAAGCTAAACCTAATGCTGATGGTTTATGTTTGCTAAGAACTTCACATAACATCCATGTTAATGCTGCTACGGCTGCTGCGATTTGGGTTGTTGCTAACGCCATTCCGGCACGGCTGTCAGCTGCAAGAGCAGAACCAGCGTTAAAACCGAACCAACCAATCCAAAGCATTGCACAACCGATTAAAGTTAATGCTAGGTTGTATGGAGGCATTGCATCTTTGCCATAACCAATACGTTTACCAATAAAGAGTGCGGCACAAAGTCCTGCAACACCAGCATTGATATGAATAACGGTACCGCCTGCATAGTCTAAAACGCCATCTTCAGCTAACCAACCACCGATACTCCATACCCAGTGGGCAGTCGGTACGTAAACCAATAATGTCCATACACCAACAAACACTAATACTGCACTAAATTTAATTCTTTCTGCAAAAGCACCGGTAATAATAGCGCCAGCGATAATTGCGAATGCCATTTGGAATACCACAAATGCTGATTCTGGAATAGAGCCTGCGCCTGGATAAACAGTTAATTTGCCTTGTTCAGTAAAAACATTTAATCCATTTAAGAACAGACGATCTAAACCACCAATATAAGCATTGTTTGGAGTAAAGGCTAAGCTGTATCCACAAACCAGCCAAATTACAGCAACTAAACAACATACGGCAAAACTTTGTACCATCGTTGCAAGTATATTTTTCTTACGAACCATACCAGCATAGAAAAGTGCTAATCCTGGAATTGTCATAAATAAGACTAAGATTGCTGCTAACATAACCCATGCAGTATCGCCTGCACTAATCACAGAAGTTGGTTGTACCCAATCCGCAAGATCGGCGTGTGCTGTAACTGGCAGCAGAGCCATTAACCAATGGTATCGTTTCATTTTTAATTCCCCTAAGTTTGTTGTGTTTGTCTTATTAAAATAAATTAAAGTGCATCTTCGCCTGTTTCACGAGTACGGATTCGAATCACTTGCTCGAGTGGTAAAACAAAGATCTTTCCATCACCTACACGTCCTGTTTGTGATGCTTCAATAATGGTTTCTACCACGTTATCGACATTTTCATCACTCACAGCAATATCGATTTGAATTTTTGGTAAAAAATCAACTGAATATTCACTACCTCGATAAATTTCAGTATGACCTTTTTGGCGACCAAAACCTTTCACTTCGGTAACGGTAATTCCGTGAATCCCGATATCAGTTAAAGCCTCACGAACTTCATCCAGACGGAAAGGTTGAATTATTGCGCTAATGAGTTTCATAGATACCTCCAAGAAATGGGTTATGTTATTGAATTATTTGCTTTTTTATAAATAATACACTCTTTTTGTCTTTAAATTAGAAAATCTATATATTTAAGTTTAAAAATAAATATTTTTTCTAATAAAACTACCTTAAAAGTAGTTAATATCTATAAAAATAACATTAAAATTAAACTGTGTTCAAATAATAAATCTTTAAATTAAATGTTGTCAAAGGTTTTTTATAAAAAATTTTTAAAATTACTAATTTTGTTAGAGGTTCTCTAATAGAATGGTGGATATGAAGAATTTTTGATAAAAATATTCTCATTGCAAAATGGATGAGTTACATTAGTTCACCATAAAATGGAAATGAGATAACTAAGGCGAATGATATGAATACATTGAATAAAATTGCTTTTTATCCGATTAAATCAACACAACCTTGTTTTACAGAACAGAGTTATGTTCAACCGCATGGCTTGAGTTTTGATCGGGAATTTATGCTTACAGACGAGGCTGGAACGTTTATTACTGCACGTAAGCATGGTGAGTTATATAAATTCTCTGCCTATCCTGTTGCACAAGGGTTAATTGTACGTCATCAAGATGGCAGTCAAATTTTGGTACGTTATCAAGATTTCTCACAACAGCAGGAATGTGAAGTGTGGGGAACTCACTTTCCATCTTATATTGCGCCAGTCGAGATCAATCAGTGGTTTAGTGATAAATTACAGACAAAGGTAGTATTACGTTGGTTAGGAGAACGTGATCAACGTTTTATCAAGCGTTTTCCAGAACATAGTGTGTCATTTGCAGATGGGTATCCGTTATTGTTAGTCAGCGAAGCATCATTTGCTGCGGTGCAACAAGCTTGCCCAGTCCCAATTAGTATCAATCAATTCCGTGGCAATTTAATCGTTAGTGGCGAAGAGGCTTTTGCTGAAGAAACATGGCATACAATTAAAATTGGTGAGGTAGAGTTTTTGCATAGTAAGCTATGTGAACGTTGCATTTTGACAACAAGAAATTTATCAACAGGAGAATTAGAACCAAAATGTGAGCCTTTTCGGACATTAAAGAAAATTCATAAAAATGCAGAAGGTGCGCCATTATTTGGTATCAATTTGATCCCACTAAATAGTGGCGTTGTACGTGTTGGTGATAATGTTGAGGTTCTGCAACGACGCACGGTATAAAATATTTGTAAAAGAGTTGTTAAGGGAATAAGATAGGGTTATCCCTATCTTAAAGTTCATAAACAATAATGATCACACTGCGTTCCCGAGAGTTTTATTTAGCGAGTTTTGCTTTAGCCTTTTCATCTTTTCTTGTTTTCTGTAACCTCTATTCAGCACAACCAATCTTGGCGGATTTTGCTAAAAAATATCAAGTTTCTATCACCATCGCTAATTGGATTTTTGCGGGGGCTTCATTAGGATTGAGTTTAAGTCTGATTCCTTGGGCATTATTTGCAGATCGTTTCGGCCGACGGCTGATGATGATGATTAGTCTAGGCATTACAGCAATAATTGGAATTATTCTTTATTTTGTTGATTCAGTTAGTGCTTGGATCTTTTTTCGGGTGGCGCAGGGCGTTGCTTTAGGTGGACTGCCAGCTGTGGCGGTTGCTTATATTAGTGAAGAGTTTGAGCCTCGCTCTATTGCTTCGGTTGTGGGTTCTTATATTGCAGCGAACTCATTAGGCGGAATTTCAGGGAGATTGTTAGGTGGTTTCCTAGCTGATCATTTTGGATTAAATATGCCAATGCTATTCTGTGGTTTTTTAGCAGTTATTGGCGTATTTTTAATTATTTACTGCTTACCCAAAGAACAACATTTCCAATTACAAACACTACAATTTGATAATTTACGCAAGAATCTATGTGGGCATATCCGTAATCCTAAGTTATGGCGTACCTATTTTATAGGGGGCTTAGGATTTGGTGTGTTTATCAATCTCTATTCAGTAGTAAGTTTACGATTGATCAATGCGCCTTATGATTTTTCAACAACTCAAGTTTCATTACTGTTTTTATGTTATCTCAGTGGGACATTTGCTGCGAGCTTAACTGGAAAACTTACTCAGCGTTATTCTGCATTACGAGGAATGTTTTTAGGCTGGTGTGTCTTATTGATCGGTGTTCTTTGTTTAATGGTGTCTTCATTACCACTCATTATTATGGCGTTGTTAATTTGTAGTATTGGCTTTTTTACTACACATGCCTTGGCTAGTGGTTGGGT
Source organism: Gallibacterium faecale (assembly GCF_027920745.1). NCBI lineage: Bacteria > Pseudomonadati > Pseudomonadota > Gammaproteobacteria > Pasteurellales > Pasteurellaceae > Gallibacterium > Gallibacterium faecale. The sequence goes on from NZ_JAQIBB010000087.1 coordinate 4,260, forward strand.
AGGTAAACAGGCACAGCAAGCTCGAGCATTAGCCTCTGCGCTTTACTTATCTTTCTACTATTTTGGTTCAAGTATGGTCGGATTTTACTTGATTTTCTTATGGCGACATTATTCGTGGGCGAGCGTTATCCTTGGATCTATTGTATTACTCAGTTTTATTCCAGTATGCATTTGGGGAATGAGAAAAAGTAAAAGTTAATAAAGTTGAGAGGATAACGATAAGTTAAAAAGAAAACCTATCTCAGATGAGATAGGTTTTCGCATTTTGTCTGTTTATTGATTAACCCGGTAATAATAAGTTAGGAATAAAGGTAATAATTTGTGGGAAGATGGTAATAAGTACTAAGGTTGCAAAAATTGGGATTAAGAATGGCAATACCCCTTTTGTTACAGTACTGACTGACATATTACCAACGCGAGCAACTACAAATAGTGCCATACCCATTGGTGGAGTTAAGATACCGATCATCATATTTAAAGTTGTCATTACACCGAAGAAGATTAAATCAATGTTAAAGTGAACAGCGATTGGAATTAACATCGGTAACACAAGGAATTGTAGTGCTAGTGCGTCAATAAACATTCCTAAGAAGAGGAGAAGTAAATTGATCATCACTAATACCATTAATTGTGAATCTGCGACGGTAATAAACACTTCAGCAATTTTCATCGCAACTTGTTCACGAGCGATCATATCGCCGAAGAAAGTAACAGTCATCACCATTAACACAGTTACCCCAGTAATCGCGACCGCTTCTACACAGCCTTTAAATAAACTTTCAAGGGTAAGTTCTTTATAAACAAATTTCCCTACTACAATAGAGTAGAGTGCAGCAATTACAGCGGCTTCAGTCGGTGTGAATAAACCGGAGAAAATACCTGCAATAATTAATACTGGTGTTAATAATGCCCAAATAGCGCCTTTAAATTCACGACATAAAACTTCCATTGATGCTTTTGGTGTACGAGGATAGTTACGTTTTTTAGAAATAAAGTAATTCATAATCATTAACGCAACTGTAACCAAAACACCCGGTACAAACCCAGCAACAAAGAGTTTTGCAATAGATTGATTAGAGATAACACCATAAATAATCATTGCAATGCTTGGTGGAACTAATGGCCCGATAATACAGGAAGCTGCGGTAATACCACCACACATATCATCATCATAACCTGCATCACGCATCGCTTTGATTTCTAATTGCCCTAAACCGCCTGCATCTGCTAGTGCAGAACCAGACATACCAGAGAAAATTAGACTTGCACCAATATTTACGTGTCCCATACCGCCACGATAGTGACCGAGCAATGCTTTAGCAAATTCAAAAATTTTAGTAGTGATACCACCAGTATTCATTAAGATACCGGTAAGGATAAAGAATGGAACACTCAGTAGAGAGAAGCTATTTAAACTATCAACTAATTTGGCAGAAGCCGAATTGACAACATTCCAGCGGGTCATTGCAAAGTAAAGAATTGTTGCAATGAAAAGCGACCAACCCACTGGTGTACCAATGAACATAATAATAAGCCAAACAATTAATACAATATAAACAGATTCACTGCCAAATTTTACATAGTTGGTGATACGTAATACTTTGAATACATCTGGTGCAAAAAGAATTAAGCCGATTAATATTGCGGCTGCAATTAAGAAAATAGTAGATGGAATATAGCTTAGGTTATTTTTATAGTTTTCTGTTTGGGCTTGTAAAAAGCGAATCAACATTAGGAAAGAGAGTAATGGTAATGAAGCATATAACCATTTTTCAGAAATGCCTAACGAAACAATTTCAAATGATGCACCGTTATAAAGTTTGATCCCAAAATGGATAAATAAAATGACAGAGATAAAAATAAGGATTTGTGTCAGAGAAACCATCACTTTTTTGATTTTTTCTGACATCATATTCGTTACGAAGTCAATAAATACGTGTTGTTGTGTACGAATCCCGATAGAAATCCCCAACATACCAACATAGATGAATAATAAACGCGCTAACTCTTCACTCCAAATCAGCGGGGAATCAAAAATTTGTCTTGCTGCAATTTGTGCAATCAAAATAATAAAGATGACTAAAAACAGCGCACCGCCTAGCCACTCTTCAAGTTTGTTAAAATATTTCATGGTAAACCTCATAACATCTTACTAAGGTTAAAAAAAAGCCTTAGCGTTCAGGAGAACGTTAAGGCAGGGAAGAACTATTTAGTTAAAGCATTAATTTCATTAATTGCTTCTTCCCCCTCTTTACCACTTTTCTTGATGTATTCATCATAGTATGGTTTCATCGCAGCTTTGAATGGAGCAAGATCCGGTTTAGTCACGGTCATACCTTTTTGTTCAAAGTAAGAGATAAGATTTTTCTCACCATCTTCAAAGAGTTTGGTATGGTAATCAGCAGCTTTTATTGCAGCATCTTTAACCACTTTTTGTAGATCTGGTGGAAGTTCTTCAAGGGTTGCATTACTTACTAAATATAATTGGTCATTAAGAATATGGTTGGTTAATGCCAAGTATTTTTGTACTTCTTCAAATTTTTGTGCTTGGATAGCTGATAATGGATTTTCTTGACCATCTACTGAGTTAGTTTGTAATGCAAGATATACTTCAGAGAATGCCATCGGTGTTGGAGATGCGCCTGAATATTTCGCATAAGCAAGGTTAGTTGCTGCATTTGGCACACGAAGTTTTAACCCTTTCATATCTTTAATGCTATTAATTGCACGGTTTGAAGTAGTTTGACGAGTACCATTATAAGCATCTGCTAAGATTGTAATACCGAGATCTTTATTTACTTTTTGAATTAAAGATTGACCAAATTTAGTATCAAATAACGCTTCTTTTGCGACTTTGAAATTTGGAATCATATAAGGTAATGCAAACACTTCTGCTGATGGATAGAATAATTGGAAACGAGCCGATTCACCGAATGTGAAGTCTAATGCACCATCACCAAGTTGTTTGATCATTGAACGGTCATCACCAAGTTGTGCACTTGGGTAAAGTGAAATTTCAATTTTACCGTTAGAGTTTGCTTTTACTTCTTTTGCGAAGAACTCTGCTGCTTTATATTCATTTGAAGTAGGACCTGCTACTAAACCCATTTTCAAATCATACTCTGCAGAAAATGCAGCTGCAGAAATACCCATACAAAGTGTAGCAAGTAGTAATTTTTTAAATTTCATTGCGTTTCTCCTATAAAGAGTTAGATTGTTGGGAAAAGTAGCAAGTCATACACATGACGGTATAAAACAAGTACTTTTTACTGATGATTACTATACATCATTTTTTTTAAGATAAATGAAGTTTTATTTCATTATTGAGAGATCAATCACAAAATTTATCAAGTGCGGTTAATTTTTAGACATTTTTGGAGAGAAAAATGCCCTTGTGAAGACAAGGGCAGAAGATAAAATAGAGGACAATTTATTAACTTATTCAAAGAGTTCTTGATGAAGTTTACGCACAACTTCATCGGCGTGTTCGCTTTTCACTAATAAGCAAATATTGTTGGTGCTCGCACCATAGCTAATCATACGTACGTTGTATTCTTCGATTGTGCCAAATAAACGTTTTGCTACACCTGCAGCAATGTGTAAATTGTTACCAATAAGAGCTACTAAAGCAAGTCCTGTATCGACTTTCACAGAAGCGGTTTCACTTAATTCAGCCAATAACTCATTAGAGAGTAATTCTGCACCAGAAGAAGCAGAACCTGTCTTATCTAAAGTGAGTGCTACGCTCACTTCTGAAGTGGTAATGGTATCAACAGAAATTTTATATTTAGCCAAGATATTAAAGACATTCGCTAGGAATCCTTGAGCGTGTAACATACTTAAGCTAGAAAGGGTAAGTAATGTTTGATCACGGCGTAAAGCAATTGCACGGAATAGTGGACGAGGTTGTGGATCACGAGTAACCCAAGTTCCACCTTGTTCTGGTGCTTTACTTGAACCAACATAGACTGGAATATTGCTACGTACCGCAGGGAGTAAGGTTGCTGGGTGTAATACTTTTGCTCCAAAAGTTGCCATTTCTGCAGCTTCAGCAAAACTCATAGTATCAATTTTTTGAGCAGCTGGTGCAATACGAGGGTCGGTAGTATAAATACCAGTGACATCAGTCCAGATGAGTACATCATTTGCATTTAACACTTCAGCAATTAATGCAGCAGAGTAATCGCTACCTCCGCGACCTAATGTCGTTGTTTTTCCATTTGGTGCACGGCCAATAAAACCTTGGGTAATGACAAGATCACCACGGTCGATTAATGGTTTTAATACGCGATCACAATTTTGTTGAGTTAATTCATCATTTGGTGCGGCTTTACCATAATGATCGTTAGTTGCAACAAGTGTTCTCACATCTACCCAAGTCGCACTTGCGCCTAATTCACGTAACACTTCAACAAAAATTAATGTTGACATCATTTCCCCGAGACTAATGATTTCATCAATCAATGCAGGTGAAGTGGCTAATGAAGCGGCGTCAGATAAAGATTCAATATTATCTAATAAGCGATCTATCTCTTCACGTAATACGCTTGCATTTTTTAATTCGTCTAAAATGTTGTATTGAATTTTTCTTACTTGATCAAGTAGTGATTCCCTTTCTGCTTTTTCGCAACCATTTGCAAGGGCAACTAATAAATTAGTTACGCCAGCAGAAGCAGATAAGATAACAACACGCGTATTTGGATCTGCCATTACGATTTTTGCACAAGATTGCATTGCAGCGTAATTAGCTACGCTAGTTCCTCCAAATTTTGCAACAGATAAATGAGCCATAAAAATTTCCTTAATAATGATATTGTGAATAAAAAAGTGTTGCAGAAGATGTAGGAAAACTGGAAGAGATACGACATTGCGATGATGTTCAGAAGCTCTCCATCGTTTACCGATGACAGCCTTAGGGATTCAGCCCTAATAGCCGATAAACAATTCTCTGGAAAATTGTTTATCTCGGCGAAACTCCCCTGATTATTTCTCATTGGCTCCAGACCTAAAAATAACGACCTGAGTTCCGCGCCTCTCCTGCCGTAGCATTGTGCTACAAAACGTGTATAGAAATACCCGTTAATTATTAGAATGTCAAATGAAATTTTAAAAATTCAATTTTTCTAATAAAACAAATTCCGTTTTTGGGAAATGTTGTTGTAAATAACGTTGTAGATACTGTTGTGTATCTTGTTCAATCAACGCATCTTTTTCTGGAAAACGGTTATAAATAACACTATGTACAGTAATATTTCTGCTTTGACAAGCCATTAAACTTAGTAGGGTGTGATTGATACTGCCCAATTTACCTGAGGTGACCAGAATTAATGGGTATTGATATTTGGCTATAAAATCAAGTGTTGTTTCTTGTTGGCGATAAGGAACGGCTAATCCGCCAGCGCCTTCAAGTAATACATAATTGTAGCGAGTCGCTAATAATTGTGTTTTTTCAGTAATATAATCAGGATCAATTTGCTGATTCTCCATTGCTGCAGCGAGATGTGGTGAGCAAGGGTAGCGAAAGAGGTAAGGGCAAGTGATACCAGAGAGGTCTTCTTCCGTTAATGCAATTTGCTGAATTTTGCGGTGCATTAAAATATCATCGGAGTATTTTTCACAACCTGTTTGAATCATTTTTTGTGTGATGACAGAAAATCCTTGCTCCATCAGTTTTTTAGCATAAACGCCAGTCGCAATGGTTTTTCCTACTTCGGTATCAATACCGCTAACGAAAAGAATTTGTCCCATATTTGTACTCCTTAAACAGGGAAAAGCAAAAATAGGGCTAACTATACTCGGATTTTATTGAGAAGCAACTTAAAAAGGGAAAGGGATTAAAAACAATAAAGCCACAGCAAAGGCTATGGCTTAAACTTCAAGAGAAAAATGTGATTACTTAGAATTTATAACCTAAACCAACAAAGAAGACAGTCGGGTCTAATGTTACACGGGCTTCTTGAGGTTTTCCATTAAGATTAAAGGTTGCTTTGGTTTTGATTTTTGCCCACCAAACAGAAGTATTAAAGAATAATTTATCAGTAATTTTGATATCAATACCAGCATTTACCGCAGGACCCCAAGAATCTTTTAATTTAAGATTACTTAAACCAGCTAGTTTTTCTTTTTCTCCAAAGAATGTTGTGTAGTTAAGACCTGCACCGACATAAGGGCGTGCTGGTGAATCTGCATTTAAGAAATAGTATTGAACATAAAGACTTGGTGGAAGATGTTTAGTTTTTGCAATAGTGTCTCCGCCTAGTTTTATTTCATGGCTAAATGGTGTTGCTGCTAATAATTCTACCCCTATATTATTAGTAATCATATAGGTACCAGTTAAACCTAATTGTGCATTACTATTAACATCAAAATCATAAGGAAGAGCATTTCCTTTATAATTATGAGTATCAGTATTTGGTACCACTAAAATTGGACCACCACGAACAAAAATGTCGCCAGCTTGGTGAGCCATTGCTGCTGATGATGCAGCGAGTAGCGCAGTAGAAGTTGCAATTGCTAGTGCTAATTTTTTCATAGAACCCTCCTTGAATATATAGGTTTTTTTGTTCTGTCATATGACTGATTCAAGATACCTCTTTTGAGAGAGGTGTTTTTTGATAAAAATCAATAAAAGAGGGATTAATGGGAACTTTTTGTGATACATCAAAATGAGTTAGTGTGAAGTGTTACCAAGAAAATTTGCTAGATCAAGTATGATAAAGCTGCGATAGAATCCAGTGAGATAAGATAAGTGCATGATTACATTCAGGATCTTTTGCAGCATATAGTAAGGTAACGTTTTGTTGTTCTAGCTGTTGCTGGCATATTGTTAGAAAATCTTGAGATTGCGGATTTTGAGCTAACTCTTGTTGATATTGGAATGCGAATTGTGCAAATTTCTCAGGTTGGTGGTTGAACCATTTGCGTAATGCGGGGGTTGGTGTAATCCTTTTTTCCCACAAATTGATATGAGCGTCTTCTTTTTTGATACCACGAGGCCATAAACGATCAACTAAAATGCGAAACCCATCGCTAGCTTCGATGGGTTGGTAGATTCGCTTAATTTGTAATTGATACATAATTAACAACAATAGTGTTTTTGATAAGGCATAATAGGATCCACTTCAACTGGTGGCTCAATAGGCTGTTCAGGATCAACCTTAGGCTCTTCAGATTTCTCCTCTTTTTGCTGCTGTGCTTTATCATCTTCTGTTGCTGTATCTTGGTTAGCTGTTGATTGTGCTGTTTTGTTAGCTTCTTGGGAAGCATTCTCTTGGCTATCTTTACTATTAGAAGCAGATTTATCACTTGGCGTAGTTTCTGCTTCAGTTGAATTATTTGTTTGTTGCATTGGTGGTACCGCTTTATTTTCTACATGGGTAACGGATTGTTCTGTTTTTCCGTTACTAGCATTTTCTGATGGCGACACTTCTTTATTTTCTTCTGATGACTTGTCTGTATTTGTCATTTTTTGCGTATTAGTTGCTTGCTCTTCTGTTTGTGCAGTGGTTGCTGCTTGAGGTTCTGATTGTTTAGTATTTTTTTCGACAAGAACCATTTGTGCAGGCATTTTCTCACCAAGTGTAATATGGGCAGATTGTGGTTTTGCCTGATCTTGATTATCTTGTTGAGCATCAGCTTTCGCTTCCTGAGCTACTTCAGCCGCTGCAGTGCTAATTGCAGTTGGTGCTGTTGGATCTGCTTTTTTCGCTGCATCAGTTTTAGCTATTTCAGTTTGTTTTTCTTTATCTTCACCTAATAAACGAGGTTGTAATTGTTTAAAACTGCTTTCTGAATCGAGCCAAATCGAGATAAATTGATGGTTGAAGGCTTTATCAAAATGTTCAGATAAAATTGTATCGTTCAACACAAAATATCCATCTTTTTCGAGAGCAATATAATTTAAGACATCATCAGGTTTAAAATCAGGAAAGTTTTTAATTAAGCGTTTTCTAAGTTGATCAACTTCTTCTGGTTTCATTTGATCTAATGCCATTTCTTTTACCATAGAAACCGCAAAATTCTTACCTTCAACAGGTTTAGCAAATTTAATGCGTAACATAAGTGGACGTTGTTCACTACTATAAGCACCGTTCTCGGTAAAAAGAGATACAGTATAAATATGGAAAGGCCCCCAGTTATATTCTGCTTTACCAACTTGGTTCCAATCAGCAGAAGAAAACGGCGTATAAAGCAATAGTAATAAACTTAAACAAAAAGAGAAAAACTTCATCTATTTTTACCCAGTCATATATTGAACGCATAATATTGTGGCACGCCATTATAGCAATAAATAGCGTTTACTTAATGAAGATCTTCTTTATTTTGTTTATTTTTACAGCAAGAGATCTTCATTAGTTAGCTAAGTGATTTGTTTAATCTAAACCACGATTTTCTAAATAAAGCACTGTCGCGGCAACACGAGAATGGACATTTAATTTGCGTAGTAAGTTACGAATATGTACTTTGACAGTTTCTTCAGAGATAAATAGTTGGGTTGCAATTTGTTTATTAGATAGGCCGGTAGCAATAAGTTTTAATACATCCATTTCACGATCAGTCAATAATTGCAACGGATCATTGCTAGCGTGTTGTTCTAATAAACGTTGTTTTACCGCATCACTTAATACAACTTGACCTTCAGCAATTCTTTTTAATTGTGCTAATAAAGTATCTGGTTCTGTATCTTTTAATAAATAACCATCTGCACCCGCTTCAATTAAAGCAAAAATGTCAGAACGAGAGTCTGAAACGGTTAATACAGCAATTTTAGCATCAATATCATCTAGACGAAGTGCTTTTAATACATCTAGACCAGACATCCCTTTCATATTTAAATCTAAAATAATCATATCTGGCGATAATTTTTTCGCTAAAGCCAAGCCTTCAGTGCCGTTGCTTGCTTCAGCTAATACTTCAAATGTTTCGTCAAGCTCTAAAAGTTGAGTAATACCTCTGCGGATAAGAGGATGATCATCAATCACTAAAATAGTTGTTTTGTTCATTATAAATGCCCCATTTGAGGAATATTGAAAAAAATCTTGCACATACTATCACACCAAAAGGAAAAAACGTGTTCTTTTGGTGAAGAAATTTTCTTATAACTAAGAAAAAATTG
>NZ_JAQIBB010000088.1:0-12860 GCF_027920745.1 Gallibacterium faecale
AACGTTGAATGGTATTTCTTATACCATGTTTCTTAATATTTTTATTTTGGCAGAAAGGGCAAGTTTTTTGTTCATTTTCAAAAAAGTGGCTTAAAGCCTTTTACTATAAGGCTTCAACCACTTTTTTAGCAACCATTTTGTCTACTATACCATACAAAATTAAAGGTACAGATTTTATACAATATGCACATGATAAATATCTGTACCTTATATTAACTGAGATTAATTAGTCATCTTTACCTTTCAAATTATTTAAAGCAACTAATCCTTTATCACAACTTTTAATTTGATGTTCAACACTCATCTGTAAAATCTTTTGTTTACTTTCTGAAAGTTTATTTTTTATGTTAACAAGTTGAGGATGGGTACCTGGTTGTTTTTCTGCTTCTGCAATTAGGTCATCAGTTTGTTGGAAAAGTTGCTGGCATTGGGTTGGTAAATTATTTGGAGTTGCTGCTAAAACGCTAGATGAAAGCACTAAAGATAGTGTGGCAGCAAAAAAAGAAAGTTTAAGCATAAAGATCCTAAATAGATGAATGAATGATTGTCGAAAAAATGTGCTAGAAAAATAGCAAAAAAATGTTTTTTTGTCTAGCTGATTGAATGATTTTTGTATGAAAAAATGACGCTGATGAAAGAAATAATTTGCGTAATATTTGTTAATAAAATATTAATAAAATATAAAAAATTGATGTATATCAAAAATAATATATATCTTTAAATTTATTTTTTTGATTTTAATAGCTATTTTGTGATCAATTTAAAACTTTTAAGGTTTCCTATACCCCATATTTAGGAGTAGAATAAAAGATGTATTAAACGGTTAGAGTTATCCTTTATTTCTTGAGAAGAAATAAATCATATCTTTGTCTGAGTTTGATATGGAAAAAAAGCTCATTCATTAATTTTTAGTAATTATTGATAGCTATGTGGGGTGATTACAAAATTTGTAATCTAAATTTGGAAAGTTGTATTTAGGTACAAGAGGTTATGAGATGCTAGACGTCGTTGAACTCTCGAGATTGCAGTTTGCATTAACTGCACTATACCACTTTATATTCGTACCACTTACATTAGGTCTTTCATTTATTTTAGTAATAATGGAAACCATTTATGTAACGACTGGTAAAGAGGTATATAAAGATATGACTAAGTTCTGGGGTAAGTTATTTGGTATTAACTTCGCCCTAGGGGTAACAACTGGGATTACAATGGAATTCCAATTTGGTACTAACTGGTCTTATTATTCACACTATGTAGGTGATATCTTCGGTGCACCATTAGCTATCGAAGCATTACTTGCTTTCTTCTTAGAATCTACATTCGTTGGTTTATTCTTCTTTGGTTGGGATAGATTAACTAAGGTAAAACACTTATTAGCAACTTATTGTGTGGCTTTTGGTTCAAATCTTTCTGCGATGTGGATCCTTGTTGCTAACGGCTGGATGCAAGCACCACACGGCGCAGAGTTCAATTTTGAAACTATGCGTATGGAAATGACCAGCTTCTTAGATCTCTGGTTAAGTCCAATTGCTCAAACTAAATTTGTGCACACACTTTCTGCTGGTTATGTTGCAGGTGCAATGTTTGTATTAGCAGTAAGTTCATACTATATCCTTAAAGGACGTGATTTAGGATTTGCAAAACGTTCTTTCTCTGTAGGTGCAACATTTGGTTTTATTGCTGTCTTCACCGTATTATTACTTGGTGATGAATCTGGTTACATCATTGGGCAAGAACAACCAACAAAACTAGCTGCAATGGAAGGGGAATGGCATACAGAGCCAGCTCCGGCAGCATGGAATGTTGCGGTGATTTCAAACTCAGCAGAAGGTCGTAATGAATTTGCATTACAAATTCCTTATGCGGCAGGTATTATTGCAACCCGTTCTTTAGATAAAGAAATTACAGGGTTGAATGAGTTACGAGTGCAAAATGAAGAACGTGTTCGTAATGGTATGACTGCATATGGATTACTTGAAAAACTTCGTTCAGGTCAAAAAGATGCAGACACTATTGCACAATTTAAAGCAGTAGAAAAAGATCTTGGCTACGGTTTATTACTTAAACGTTATACTGACAACGTAGTTGATGCAACTGATGCACAAGTAAAACAAGCGGCAGCAGATACCATTCCTGATGTAGGGCCTACATTCTGGTCATTCCGTATTATGATGCTTACGGGCGGTTTATTGCTTATTCTACTCATTTGGGCATTTGTTGCTAATGTTAGAAAATCAGTGGGATCAAATAAATTATTGCTTAAAGCGTTACTTTATGGTCTTCCACTTCCGTGGGTTGGTATTGAAGCAGGTTGGTTCTTAGCTGAATACGGAAGACAACCATGGGCAATTTATGAAGTATTACCAGTAGGGATAGCAAACTCAGCATTAACCACAGGAGATCTTTGGTTCTCAATTGGTTTAATCTGTCTCCTTTACACAATCTTCTTGATTGCAGAAATGTATCTCATGTTTAAATACAGCAGACTTGGCCCAAGTGCATTAAAAACAGGTCGCTACTATTTTGAACAATCAACTAAATAAGCAGGAGCCTAAATCATGATTGATTATGAATTTCTACGATTTGTATGGTGGATCCTCTTAGGTGTGTTGCTTATTGGATTTGCAGTTACTGATGGATTTGATATGGGCGTATTAACACTTCTTCCTTTTGCAGGTAAAAGAGAAGTTGAAAAACGCATTATGATTAACTCAATTGCGCCACACTGGGATGGTAATCAAGTTTGGTTATTAACCGCTGGTGGTGCAATGTTTGCTGCATTCCCACTTATTTATGCGACATCATTCTCTGGCTTTTACATTGCGATGATTTTAGTTTTAGCAGCGTTATTCTTCCGTCCAGTCGGATTAGAGTACCGTGCGAAAATTAATAATCCAACTTGGCGAGCAGCTTGGGATTGGGGATTATTTGTAGGTGGATTTGTTCCTTCACTTGTATTCGGAGTTGCTTTTGGTAACTTATTACAAGGTGTGCCATTTGAATTTACTTCTATTGTCCAAGTGAAATATACAGGTACATTCTTTGAATTGTTAAATCCATTCGCACTTCTTTGTGGTGTGATTAGCTTAGCAATGCTTACTACACAAGGTGCTGCGTGGTTACAAATGAAAACTACCGCTGATTTACGTAATCGTGCGAGAGTAATTTCACAAGTGGGTGCAATTGTAACTTTAGTTACTTTCATCTTGGCTGGTGTATGGTTACTATTCAAAGATGGTTATGTTGTAACAAGTGCTATTGATCATAATGGCCCGACTTCACCACTTGGCAAAGAAGTAGCAGTACAAACTGGTGCTTGGTTCAATAACTATAAAGAAATGCCAGTACTTTGGATTTTCCCAGTGCTTGCAGTAGTTTCTGCTTTATTAAATATTGTATTTTCTAAAGCGGATCGTTCTGGATTTGCCTTCTTCTTCTCTTCATTGACAATGGCAGGCATTATCTTAACTTGTGGTATTTCAATGTTCCCATTCTTAATGCCATCAATTACACATCCAGAAATGAGTCTTTTAGTTTGGGATTCAAGCTCAAGTAAATTAACCTTAACCTTAATGTTAGGTTTTGCACTTGTGTTTGTAGTCATCTTATTAAGCTACACTATTTGGTCATATATTAAGATGTTTGGACGTATCGATGAAAGCTTCATCGAAAATAACAAACACTCATTATACTAAGGAGAGAATTATGTTTTATGTAACTTGGGTTTTGGGCGTATTGTTTGCAATTTGTCTAACAGCAATCATTAATATCAGTATTGAAAAAACTGGAAAATTTGATGAGTAATCTGAGCATATGATTCAATCACTTTATCAATTAACTAATAAGGGCTCGTTAAGAGCCCTTTCTTTCATACTGGCAGTTGTACTGACGGCATCTATTTTTACTCACACGGAAAGATTTGCATTAAATTTGGATGGAATTTCACCAATTTATACCTTAATTATCTTTTGGAGTGTGGTAACATTATGGATTCATGGTTTTGGTTTAGAGATCTATAGAACGATTTGGAGATTACTGTTCTTGCCTCTTATTGCTTATATGATTGCAATAATTGGGTTAGGAGTTATCTACTTTTTTTAGTTTAAAAAATAAAAAATTTTTTGATAGCCTATTGCAGTTAATTTTGACGTTCATTAGAATAGCGAAACTTTTTGGTTATAGAGAAAACAGATAGCATAGCAATGAATAATAGCTCTATTTTCCCCATTCGCATCTATTATGAAGATACAGATGCAGGGGGTGTTGTTTATCATGCTCGCTATCTTCATTTTTTTGAACGAGCTAGAACAGAATTCTTGAGAGAAAAAGGTGCCTCTCAAAATGAACTTATTCAACAGCAAGATATTGCTTTTGTTGTTAAACAGATGGAAATTGATTTCCGCTACCCAGCTCGCCTAGACGATTTGTTAAGCGTCGAAACGACTCTAGTTGAAGTTAAAAACGCCAGTTTGGTTTTTACACAAAAGTTGACAAAAGGTGATCGCCTTTATTGTTCAGCAAAAGTCAGCGTAGCTTGCGTAAAAATAACTCTCATGAAACCCACCGCTATTCCTCAAGAAATCAAAACATTATTTAAAAGTGAAAGACCGTAATAGACAATTATGGAGTATTAAATGTCTGAATTGAATTTTTTCGATTTATTTATTAAGGCAAGTACCGTTGTACAAATAGTGATCTCAATTTTGATCCTATTTTCAATTATTTCTTGGGCGATCATTGTTCAACGTAGCAAAATTTTATCGACAGCATTAAAACAATCGATGAGTTTTGAAGAACGTTTCTGGTCAGGTGAAGATTTAACTAAACTTTATGAAGGATTATCTAATCGTCGTGATGGTTTATCTGGTAGTGAACAGATTTTCTTTGTTGGTTTTAAAGAGTTTTCACGCTTAAAACAAGCTAATCCAAATGCATCTGAATCTATCATTCAAGGTAGCTCAAGAGCAATGCACTTAGCAATGAATCGCGAAATTGAAGATGTAGAAAATACAGTCCCATTCTTAGCAACAGTTGCTTCTGTAAGTCCATATATTGGGTTGTTTGGAACTGTATGGGGAATTATGCACGCATTTATGGCATTAAGTAATGTAAAACAAGCAACATTACAAATGGTCGCGCCAGGTATTGCTGAGGCATTGATTGCAACTGCGATTGGTCTTTTTGCTGCAATCCCGGCTGTAATGGCATATAACCGTTTAAGTTTACGTGTAAATAAACTAGAACAAAATTACGCTAACTTTATTGATGAATTTACGACAATTTTGCACCGTAAAGTGTTTGGGCAAAATAATTTCCATAATTAATTGATGAAGTCGTAAGCAAAGAGGACATTATGCAATACCGTCGTCGTCAGAGCCGTTCAATTAAATCTGAGATAAACATAGTACCGTTTCTCGATGTATTGTTGGTTTTGTTATTAATTTTTATGGCTACAGCACCGATTATTAGTCAAAGTGTGCAAGTAGATTTACCAGATTCTACAGATAGCCAAACGGTTTCAAATGAAGATAAGACACCTGTTATTTTGGAAGTTAATGGAACAAGTGAATATACACTTTCTATTGATGGTGTACGCAATGAAAATTTAACAGAAGAAATGGTTGTGCAAATGGCAAAAGAGGCTTTTGAGAAAGACAACACCACATTATTTTTGGTGGGCGGAGCAAAAGATGCGCCATATGAAGAGATCATTAAAGGGTTAAATTTACTGCATACAGCAGGTATCAAAAGTGTGGGTTTAATGACAGATCCACTATAAGAGAATTAGGATAAAATTGTGCAATATAATCAGCAACAGAAATTCAAAAAAGCAGTTTTGATTTCAATTGTCTTGCACGTCTTGCTTTTTGCATTACTGTTTATTGGATCGCGTTTAGAAGAAGTGCGTCCAATGGGTGGTGGCGAAGGAAATGGTGAGGTTTTAGGTGCAATAATGGTTGATACTGGTGCTGCTGCTCAAGAGTGGGGACGATTACAGCAAGAGAAAAAAGGTAATCCGCCTGCTAAACAAGAAGTTGCAGATAAAGAAAGAGAGCAACAGAGTAAAGAGTTAGCCGAGAAAGAGCGCCAAGAAGCACAAAAAGCTGCTGAAGAAGCGAAAGAAAAAGCTGAACAGGCAGCAAAAGAGAAAGCGGAGCAAGCTGCGAAAGAGAAAGCGGAAAAAGAAGCGAAAGAAAAAGCTGAAAAATTAGCAAAAGCGCAAGCAGAAAAAGCGGCAGCAGAAGCCAAAGCTAAAGCAGAGCAGGTTGCTAAAGAACAGGCGGAAAAAGCAGCTGCGATAGCAAAAGCTAAAGCGGAAAAAGAAGCGAAGGAGAAAGCTGAAAAAGCCGCGGCCGAAGCGAAAGCTAAAGCAGAACAAGCTGCTAAAGAGAAGGCAGAAAAAGCAGCGGCGGAGGCAAAAGCAAAAGCTGAACAAGAAGCGAAAGAAAAAGCTGAAAAAGCTGCAGCCGAAGCGAAGGCTAAAGCAGAAAAAGAGGCAAAAGAAAAGGCTGAAAAGGCCGCAAAAGCTAAAGCCGCAGCTGAAGCGAAAGCAAAAGCCGATGCAGAAGCCAAAGCAGCAGCAAAAGCAAAAGCTGATGCCGAAGCTAAAGCTCAACGTTTAGCTCAACAGGGTGCATTAGACGATTTTCTTAATAATGGTGATATTGGGGGCGGTAGCAGTAGCAAAGGCAGTAACCAAAATCGTAAAGGTTCCGAAGGATCCAGTGGCGGTGGTGGTGCTGGTGAAGGCGATGTGGTAGGCGACCAATATACAGCGATTATTAAGCGAGAAATTCAACGTCGTTGGTTGAAAGATGCAAGTTTTGCGAATAAAGTTTGTACTGTACAAATTGAGCTAGCAAGAGATGGAACGATTTTGAGTTATCATAAAGTGTCTGGCCCAGATGATATTTGTACTTCTGCATTAAGGGCGGTTGCACTAACGAAGAAAGTGCCAGAACCACCATCTGATGCAGTATATCGGAAGTATCAAAATCCAGTAATTGACTTTAAATTAAGATAATTAAGCATAGGAAGAGAATCCTTATGATGAAGAAAATTATTTACACATGGATACTAGGCGTTGTTTGCCTAGTAATGCAGGCAACGCAGGCACTTGCGGAAGTGCGTATTGTGATCGATGAAGGGGTTGATAGTGCAAGGCCAATCGCGGTAGTGCCGTTTAAATGGAATGCACCAGGCACACCACCAGCAGATGTGGCAGACATCATCTCTTCTGATTTACGTTTTAGTGGAAAATTCAATCCTATTCCAGTAGATAGAATGCCACAACAGCCAACTTCTGCAGGTGAAGTTAATGTTCAAGCATGGTCTGCATTAGGAATTGATGCGATTGTGGTCGGACAAGTTACGCCTGCAAACGGTGGTTTCAATATTTCTTATCAATTAGTTGATACAGTAGGAGCTTCAGGTACTCCTGGTGCAGTATTAGTACAAAGCTCATATACTGTAACCAAACAGTGGATTCGTTGGGGCGCTCATACAGTAAGCGACCAAGTATTTGAAAAATTGACTGGTATTCGTGGGGCATTTAGAACAAGAATTGCATATGTAATTCAAAATAATTCAGGATCTTATGATTTGCAAGTTTCTGATTATGATGGTTATAATGCATTCAATGTGTTCCACAGTTCACAACCAATTATGTCGCCAGCATGGTCTGCTGATGGTAAGAAATTAGCATATAGCGTGTTTGAAAAGAAAAAATCTTTGCTTGTATTGCAAGATCTTGCTAGTAAATCACGTAAAATTATTGCATCATTACCAGGCCACAACGGTGCACCATCATTTTCACCAGATGGTTCACGTATTGCATTTGCTTCTAGTGAAGATGGTGTTTTAAACATCTATGTAATGGGCGTTGGCGGCGGTTCACCAGTGAAATTGACAAGTGGTAGTGGCAATAATACAGAGCCAAGTTGGTCAACTGATGGTTCATCTATTATCTTTACTTCTGACCGTGGCGGTGCACCAGCAGTTTATATGATGGGTGCAAATGGCGGTGGTGCGACATTACTTAGCCCTCCAGGAAATAGCTATAGTGGAGAGATGTCACCTGATGGTAAAGAAGTTGTAATGGTGAATGGTAATAAATTGGTGAAAAAAGATTTAGAAAGTGGAAGTATTACAGCATTAACTTCAACTTTCCTAGATGAAAGCCCAAGTTTTGCGCCAAATGGTACTATGGTAATTTATAGTTCTACACAAGGCGTAAGCAAGGTGTTACAATTAGTGTCCTCTGATGGACGTTTCAAAGCAAGGTTGCCAGGTTCAGGGGGTGGACAAATTAAATTCCCTGCTTGGTCACCATATTTAACTCAAAATTAAGGAGAATAAAATGAAAAAATTAGCTAAAGTGTTAATGGTTGCAGCACCAGTATTAGCGTTAGCAGCTTGTAGCAGCTCAGATAAAGCAGCTGACCAACAAGGTAAACTATACGGTAATATGACTGCTCAAGAATTACAACAACGCTACAACACAGTATATTTCGGTTTCGATAAATTCGACATCCAACCAGAATATGCTCAATTATTAGATGCTCACGCACAATACTTAACAGATTCTTCTGCTAAAGTACAAGTTGAAGGTCACACTGACCCACGTGGTACTCCAGAATACAACATCGCGTTAGGTCAACGTCGTGCAGATGCAGTTAAAAACTACTTAACTGGTAAAGGCGTTCAAGCTGGTCAATTATCTACAATCTCTTACGGTGAAGAAAAACCAGCTGTATTAGGTCACACTGAAGCTGACTACGCTAAAGATCGTCGTGCAGTATTAGCATACTAATCTGACTATTTTTAGTTTTTAGATACTCTCTGGAAAGCCCCATAATGGGGCTTTCTTTTTTTCTTGTTTTATGAGCATAGAAAAGAATAAAAAGCTTGTTCTTTTAGAGAATAAACCAGATTATATTTATTCGTCTGGTACATCAAATAAAAAGGGTAGCATCAGCTACCCTTGATAATTTTATTTTATTAATCTATACAACATCCCACTGGTAAATTTCTAATGGCAAGCCATCAGGATCTTTGAAAAAAGTAAATTTCTTTCCGGTTAATTCATCAATTCGGATAGGTTCACATTCCACTTGGTGTTGATGAAGATAAGTAATAGTTTGCTCAATATTTTCAACTTTAAAAGCGAGATGACGTAGCCCACAAGCTTCTGGATTCGTTGGTCTTGGTGGAGTAATTGGGAATGAAAAAAGTTCAATTTGATTACCATCCGGAAAACTCAAGTCTAGCTTATAACTATCGCGTGCTTCACGGTAAGTCTCTTCAATAATATTTGCTCCTAAGATATCGACATAAAAATGCTTGGATATCTGATAATTAGATACAATCAACGCAATATGGTGAAAACCAAGAAAAGGGGATGATAACATAATTACTCCTATTTATCTTTTTCTTCTAATCCTAATGATTTAGAAAAAAGTTGCAAACCCTTTGTTTCACCAGATTTTACTAGTTCTTGCATTACTTGAGTTGGTACGTGTAATAGACGATTCATCAACTTATAACTCAATTCTTGTAATACTTTTTCGCTATCAGTGCCTTGCTGTAATGAAATGATTGCTTTATCAAGTAACTCTAAACGAATTTGTTCAGCTTGTTGACGATAATTTTTAATTAAGCTTGAAGATTGATGTAATTTTAACCATAGGAAAAAATCAGCACACTCTTCCTGAATAATGCTCTCTGCAGCTTCAGCAGCATTTTCACGTTGTTGCATATTATGTTGAATAATATTTTGTAAGTCATCAACACTATAGTGATAGACAGCATCAAGTTGACTTACACTCTCTTCAACATCACGCGGCACAGCTATATCAATAATCAACATTGGATCAAAACGACGTTGTTTTTGTGCATTTTGTACCATTTCTTTGCTAATTAAGATATTTGAGCTTCCTGTGGATGAAATCACAATATCAGCTAGATTTAGTCCCTCTTGTAATTGGTCTAAAGAGAGAATATCCATTTGCCCACCGACACGTTCAGCTAATGCTTGGGCGTTGGCAATAGTACGGTTAGCTATCATGATATGTTTAGCACCGTGTTGGAATAAATGACGACTAACTAGCTCGATTGTTTCTCCTGCGCCTACTAATAAAATCCGTAATCGTTTGAATGAATCAAAAATTTGACGAGCCAAACTGCAAGCAGCATAAGCAACAGAAACTGCATTACCACCGATTTCGGTTTCAGTTCTTACTCGTTTTGCAGTAGAAAATGTCTTTTGAAATAAACGTGACAGTTCTGTAGAAATCGCAGTATGGTTTTTCTGATAGAAATTTTCACTAAATTGGTATGCTTGTTTTACTTGGCCTAAAATTTGTGGCTCACCTAAAATTAAGGAATCAAGACCACAGGCGACTCGCATTAAATGAATTACACACTGCTGATTTTGTTGGAGATAAAGAGCCTGTTCTAATTCTTCGGTTGTTAATTGATGTAATTGAGCAAACCATAACTTTATTGCCGTAATCCATTGTTGATTCTGCTCACTCTGTTC
Organism: Gallibacterium faecale; assembly: GCF_027920745.1. Lineage (NCBI taxonomy): Bacteria > Pseudomonadati > Pseudomonadota > Gammaproteobacteria > Pasteurellales > Pasteurellaceae > Gallibacterium > Gallibacterium faecale. The sequence continues at coordinate 10,544 of NZ_JAQIBB010000088.1, forward strand.
AACGGGAGAAATTTGACGGTTATGTAGATAAACTTCGGTTCTGTTACAGGTTGATACAATTACAGCACTTTCTGCTAATTCAGATTGTAGTTGCTGTAATGCAATCTGACGTTTTTCATCATTAAATGCAACTTTTTCACGCAAGGCGACAGTTGCTGTTTTATGGTTAATACCTAACACCAAAATTGCCATAAATCACTCTTTTATTTTTGGCGAATAGTCGCCATTCCCACAAATATAAAATTAAAAAATCTAAAACCTTTGAATTTTAAATAATCTTGTAACAAGTCGCAAACAAAAGGCCTGTTTTTTTTGATCTAGACAAGAAAGATACCTATTTGTAGTAAGTGTTTGATTATAAAGATCTTACTCTTTAGTATGTTAAGAAAATATATATTTCAATTTAATAACATAAAAGAAAATATTTTTAACTTTTTTGAAAAATTTATTTGATCGTTGTCTCAATTTTGAAATTATATTCTTTAATTCTACTTATGATAGACATATTATCTATTTTGTTGCTGATTTTTTTAGTAACTTTTTTGGATTATTTATTTCTAGGAGAGATGTTATGAATGAAAAAATTCAAAATCGTTATGCATTCTCTATTGATTTGCTTAAAAAAGCAGGTGGTATAGCTTTATCTTATTATCTCAATAGAAATCAATTAACTATCGAATGTAAAAAAGGTGATAAGCAAGACCAAGTTAGCATAGCTGATAAAACGGTTGAAGCTAAGTTACGAGAAGCTATTGCAGAAAAATTCCCTGCAGATGGATTTCTTGGTGAAGAATCGGGTTATGCTGGTTTAGATAGTGAGTTTTGCTGGATTGTTGATCCAATTGATGGTACCAGTCCATTCTTAAATGGATTGTATGCTTGGTGTATCTCTATTGCAGTGTTGTATCGTGATGAAATTGTAATAGGTATGGTATTTGATCCACTGCATAATGAGCTATTTCATGCCAAATTAGGTGCAGGAGCGTATCTTAATGATTTACCTATTCATACGTTAGATCCTGCAGAAAATGTACAAGATGGCTTAGTTGGTTTAGGGATGTCACATCGTGTTCCGCCAAAAACGATTTTACCATTTTTAGAACAGTTATTAAGTGAGGGTGGTATGTATGTGCGTAATGGCTCAGGAGCATTAAGTCTGGCTCAAGTTGCTGCTGGAAGATTATTAGCTTATTACGAACCACATATGAATTGTTGGGATTGTGCGGCAGGAATGTTATTAGTCCGTGAAGCAGGTGGTATGGCAAATAATATTTTAGCTAACAATGGATTGTTGAAAGGCAATTTTGTATTAGCTGCAGCTAATCAATCAACTTATCAACAACTTGATTTAATGAGAACTATATAAATAGGAGGACATTATGTCTATTCTTCGCTTCTTTGCTGCTACCCCCCCCCTTTCCATTAAAAAACTTATCAGAACAATCATTTAGATCTGTAAGATGGAAAAGTTTTTGGGCTTTTTCTATCGCTTATGCAACCTTTTATGTCTGTCGCCTTTCTTTTAATGTTGCAAAACCAGTTTTAGTTAAAGAGGGTGTAGTGACACCAACTGAACTTGGTATTATTGGGGCTGCAATTTTTGTCACTTATGCAGTAGGTAAGTTTGTCAATAGTGCTCTGGCTGATCACTCAAATATTACTCGCTTTCTTTCATTTGGATTATTTATCTCTGCTATTTGTAACTTTGCAATGGGTTTGAATACCAGTGCTATTGTATTAGCGGTCATCTGGGGATTAATGGCTGGTTTCAATCTATGGGGGTTGGTCCTTGCGTTGTTGCATTATCTCGTTGGTATGATGATAAGGAAAGGGGTTCTTACTATGGTTATTGGTCTGTTGCACATAATGTTGGTGAAGGAATTACTTTTGTAGTAACAGCAGCAGTCATTTCTTATTTTGGTTGGCGGCTAGGTTTTGCTTTCTCTGGGGTAGTTGGTTTGTTAGGTATGCTCATTGCTATTTTGTGGATGAAAGATTCACCAGCAAGCCTTGGTTTTAAACCAATTATTCATATGCAAAATGACAGTGAAAAATTAGACAACAAGGAAGTTTTAAAGCATCAATGGGATGTGATTAAGAATCCTGCTATCTGGTTATTAGCTGTTGCTTCTTGTTGTATGTATATAGGGCGTTATGGGGTGAATAGTTGGGGTGTATTTTTTCTTGAAAATGGAAAAGGTTATACCACAGTAGAAGCAGCAAGTATTATTAGTGTTAATAGTATTGTTGGTATTCTAGGGACTATTGTTTCTGGTTGGTTATCAGATCGTTTTTTACAAGGAAAACGTAATATGAT
>NZ_JAQIBB010000089.1:0-12781 GCF_027920745.1 Gallibacterium faecale
GCCATCAAGGGTTAAAGAAGGAACGTAAGATAAAGTTTATTCAGGATTATTTGATGAGTAAAAATGACTTTTAGCCTCCATTTTGTCCATTACTCCAAAAAATTTGATATAGATTAAAAAATAAGGGTATCACAACTGTACGAAAATTAACTATTGATACTTAATTCAGAGTGATAAGGCGTCACTGTGGTTTTTCCTTGCGTATGGTGGATTTGGTAAAATTGAGGATAATTAAAATTATTCTTCGAAACTTGGAATGGTGTACTGTTTTCACCATTAGTTGCTGCGCGATAAATTCGATTAATTTCCTCAATCTTTTGACTTTTTATACCTTCGCAATGGTAATAAGCTTCTAGCTGATTGCTTTCATCAAGAATATAAATATTGAATGTCCTATCAGTATTATCTTCAAAGAAAAATTGCAGGAAACCTTCATTTGAATAATATTCGATAGCTTGTGGATATTTTAATTCATCATTAGTGGAAATTTTGGTTAATCCTGTTTCGGATAACAGCTCTTCTGTAATTTTTAATTTGTCACGGTGGAAGAAGTTATTCCATACTTCACTCGCAACATAGAGTGTATTTAGTTGATTACTATTAATAAGATTACTGGTTTGAATATTGATACAACGATCAATTAATTCGCTAGTAAATCGGCGAATAATATTGCGGTAACGTTGGCTGTAACAGAAAACGTTCACTGATTGTAACGGTACAGAGCTACGGTAAATTTTATTAGAAAGGACTTTTAAGGCACGGAAAATAGCACTTGGTCCTTCAAAATGTAATGTCCGAATTTCATTCCATAAATTACGGTAGGTAAAATCAATGCTGCCAATTAATTTAGTTTGTTTTGCGGTTAAATTATTAAATAAATGCTTTGGTTGTAAGCGGAAATGGTGATCGATTAATGATTCATCTTTCGTTGGATCTTGAACTAAATTTACCATAATCGCTAAATTACGAATTTCACAAGGCTGATAGAGATCATTATTGGTTGCAGGAGAAACTTCGGTTGGGAAAGTATTACGTAGATCCTCAACAAATTGTTGTAATGTTTCTAAGGAAACACTATCGCTGATAATGTGCAGGTTTGTATCCGCAGTCAGAATCCCATTGAAATATGCCCAACAGACCAGCTTATTTAAATTCGGATTATATTCAACATGGCGATTTTTCGACAAGGAAGAAATTTTTGGTTCTTGATTCAATAAGTACCAACCTTTTGCCATCACAGAATTACCCGTAGCCTCCACAAAAGTAAGCTCTTTTTCAGCAATATTGGTCGCAATAGTTGGATTGAATAATGTGACTTTTCCTGGTAATTCTTCAAAAGCAGCATAAAGTTTACGGGTCAAAATACTAATATCTTCAGGAATAATACCACCGCCAGAAATATTATATTTGCGGGCAAAATCCATTAATTGGCGATAACTGCACATTAATAGTGCAACTAAGCTATTATAGCTACGACGGATTTGTTTAATTTTCCAATGTTTTCTTTCATTTAATTCTTGAATTGTTTTACTATCCCACTTCCATTGATGAGCAAGTTTCATCAATAAAGTTAGACGCCAATTCCCGGTTAATTCAGCATTATCAATATCTTCACTGGCTTTAATATAAAAACAACGACGCACGTTATCCAAACGATCGTAATCTTTAATCTTAATCAGATAGTCAGTTACCTTATCCAACATTGCCATATAAGGATCAAAATGATGTTTGACTTTGCGATCTTGTAATAAATCCAATTTAAATTGGTGAGAAATTAAACGAGTGTTTGGGAATTCCCATGAATAACATTCTAAGAGTAAAATCTTGATAACCGCTTTGTATGGTGAATCGATTCCTTTATAGAGATTCCATAGCGTTGCTCCAAAATACTCATTTGCAGATAATCCACCTAAGCCGCCAAAATCCACCCATTCATTAGGATTTAATTTGCCTTCATTGACTAATTGTTTAACGGTTTCATCATATTGAGCTTCATCTTCAACAGCGAGATGCAGCCATAACAATGGGCGGCCTGCAAGACGAATTGCCGAACGATAAAATTCGTCCAGCAACAGCATATATTGGCTTGAACCGCAGTTATCACTAGTTAGAGAATCAACGGCCTGCCCACAACGGAAACGGTCTTGATCGACAAGAAACAGATTGAGTTCAACTCCAACGTTATGTGCCCATTGACAAATTAAAGCAAATTTTTGTTGTAATTTATCTAATTGTGGTTGTGTTAATGCCCTGGAAGCACATACCCATAAATCCAAGTCAGAACGTGAAGTTTGGGTAATAGACCCTAAACTTCCCATTGCATAAATACCACATAGACTGGTGGTTGGATTAGGTTGATGTTCTAATGAAAAAAGCGTGGTATTGGATAATGTAGAAGAAAGATAATTTTTTTGATAGAGATTGTATTGAAAATTAACAATGCCGAAAGGTGCCCCTTCAACATATCCCGGTAATTCTGGAATATTGTGGTGCAATAAGACACAAACTAAATTCAGAACATATTGAAATTCATTTGGTGCGCCTGCTAAGGCACGTTCTAAACGAATATTATCTAATTGTTCAACCTTTTTTCTGGCAACTTCTAGATTGTTCATTAGTTACGTAAAATCTCTATCTATAATGGATAAATATATTACTGTCCATCAACGGCGGAAAACTTTAACATTTCTATTTCACTTGGTAAATACTCAAGCCTAGTCAGATGAGAAGTTTTTGATTAAGCTCAATGAAGATTATTTTTCTAAGCACTGACCTGACAATACTTAGTAACAATGATAGGATATAACTTGATTCAAACAATGAATAATAAGTTAACCACAAAAGAGTGAATTATGCAAAAAGATGTTATCCGTATTGCAACTCGGCAAAGTCCTTTAGCCTTATGGCAAGCCAATTTTATCAAACAGCAATTAGAAAATTTATACCCTGAATTAAACGTTGAATTAGTCACAATGGTGACTAAAGGAGATGTGTTATTAGATACTCCATTGGCCAAAATTGGTGGTAAAAGGCTTTTTGTTAAAGAATTAGAACTTGCGTTATTAGAAAATCGGGCAGATATTGCAGTCCATTCAATGAAAGATGTTCCAATGCAATTTCCAGAAGGGTTACATTTAAGTGTTATTTGTGAACGGGAAGATCCGCGAGATGCATTTGTTTCTAATCAATATGCTTCATTAGAAGAATTACCTCTACACGCAGTCGTAGGGACATCAAGTTTACGTCGCCAATGTCAGCTAAAGGCTTTACGTCCTGATCTTGAGTTAAAAACATTGCGAGGCAATGTAGGAACTCGTCTTAGAAAATTAGATGAAGGAGAGTATGACGCAATCATTTTGGCATCTGCAGGGTTAATTCGTTTAGGTGAACAACAACGTATTCGCAGTTTTATTGCACCAGAAAGTTCTTTACCTGCAGTGGGACAAGGCGCAGTAGGTGTCGAATGTAGAGCGGATGATGATCGGGTTAATGATTTATTGCGTCCATTATTACACCAAGATACATGGGATCGTGTGATTGCAGAACGTGCAATGAATAATCGTTTACAGGGGGGATGCCAAGTACCAATTGCGGGCTATGCTGTATTAGTGGGAGAACAGCTTCACTTGCGTGCTTTAGTTGGTGCAGTTGATGGCAGCGAAGTGTTAAGAGCAGAAGGAACTGCACCACGTACACAAGCAGAGCAGTTAGGCATTCAGGTGGCTGAATCGCTTTTAGCACAAGGCGCAGAAAAACTATTAGCACAGGTATTAGAATAATTTCATGGGAATTCTAGTCACACGTCCGGAAGAGTCAGGTCAACATTTGACGTCCATGTTAATTCGTGAAGGAATTGCAGCTATTCATGCTCCTTTTATTAAAATTGTGACAGGGGAGCAATTAAATCAACTACCTCAGAAATTACAGAAGTTAAATCCAGGTGATTATGTCATTTGTGTGTCACAATATGCCGTAAATTATGCAGCACAAGTATTACAAAATACGGGATTTACTTGGCGAGCAGATTTACATTATTTGGCAGTAGGACGTAAAACAGCTATGCGTTTAACTGAGGCTAGTCAGCAAGCTGTGAGTTATCCATTTTTGCAAGAGAATAGCGAAGGGCTATTAGCATTACCTTTAATGCAGCAATGCCAAGATAAAAATGTACTTATCTTGCGTGGACAACAAGGGCGAGAGTTATTGCCTGAACAACTTACAGTGCAAGGTGCAAATGTCGAAATGGTGGCTTGTTATCATCGAGAAAGGCAAGAGTTAACAGAAATGGAATTGATGATGTTTTCTCGAGCAGGGATTGATACGATTGTGGTGACTAGTGGTGAAATTTTGCGGTATTTACTGGATTTTATTCCTAAAAGTGAACATAATTGGTTAGTTAATTGTAAGTTGGTGGTGATTAGTGATCGTATTGCTCAATTAGCCAAAGAAGCTGGTTGGCAAGAAGATAAAGTGATTCTCACTGAAAAGGCTGATAATAATAGTTTGTTAAAAACAATATTATCTTTTTATCCCCATTCACGAGATAAATAAACAATAGGAGTAGCAATGAAAAAACAACATGATGAAACTGATATTCAAAAAAATACAGAGATAAATGAAGAGGTTACTCCTAATAGAGATGAAGAAAGCAAAGTTGAAGCAGTAACCATCCCAAAAATTGACGCTGTTACTCATTCAGAAGATAAAAAAACAGAAAAACAACCAATGAAAGAAGAAAAGAAAGTGATGGCAGCAGAGCCTAAAAAAACAGATTCTGCAAAACAGAATACTACTCCAAAAGAGAATAAAGTCTCTTCTCAACCAGAAACCCAAATAAAGAAATCTTCAAGCGGTAAAGGTATTGCCTTACTTGCTCTATTAATTGCGTTAGGTGTAGGCGGCGCAGGTTATTATTTAGGCCAGCAACAACTTAGCCAATTACAACAAAAAATTACTTCTCTAGAGGAAAGCCAACAAGCGGCAACTCAAGCAACACCAGCAGAAACGGTAAGTAAAGCTGATTTTGATGCGGTGAAAAATGCACTTGTTAGTACAACAAGCGAGTTAGAAGCAGCGAAAAATGCGTTAAGTGCATTAGAACAAAATCGAGGTATTACCGAACAACAAATTATTGCCTTACAATCACAATTAAATAAAGCTGTTGCGGATAAAGCAGAAAGCCAACCAAATGAATGGTTGATGTCAGAAGCCGATTTCTTGTTAAGTAATGCACAACGTAAGTTATTAATTGATAATGATTTAAGTACGGCAATTTCCTTACTTAAAGAAGCAGATGTTGTGTTAAATGATGTTTCTGATCCAAGAGCAATTAGTGTACGTACTGCGATTGCTCAAGATCTTAAACGTTTAGCGGATGTGAATGACGTTGATCAAAATGCAATTATGCAAAAATTATCGCAACTGGCTAATGCAGTAGATGATTTAGAAGTATTAGATCTTTCTAGTGATAATGCGACAGGTAGCGATGATGGTGAGCTTTCTGATTCAATCAGCGATTGGCGGACTAATATCGAAAAATCAGCCAATTCTTTCTTGAATCACTTTATTCGTATTCAACCAAGAGATCCTGTTGAAAAGGCATTATTAGCACCGAATCAAGATGTTTATTTACGTGAAAATATTCGATTACGCTTGCAAATTGCTTTATTAGCAGTGCCTCGTCAACAAAATGAATTGTATAAAGGATCGCTAGAAGCCGTAACTTCTTGGGTAAGAAGCTATTTCAATACAGACAGTGTATTGGTGCAACGTTTCTTACAACAACTTGATGATCTTTCAGAACAGTCAATCTATGTTGATGCACCAAGTACCTTTGAAAGTTTGACGACTTTAGATGAAATTTTGCATAAGCAACCACACAAAATTGAAAAAGTGGAGATGAAGGCGAATCCTACCATTCTAGAGGAAAATAAGGCAGAGGAAGCCAAGGCAAAAGAAAATGCAGAGGCACAATCTCAAGCAACTGAACAGCCAAAAGCTGCGCCTGAACAACCAGCCAGCCAAACTGAGGAGAGTCAGCCAGCTGCTACTGAAGCCCCAAAGAATGACACACCAGCGAAAACAGAATAGTAGGAGAAAAAATATATGTTTAGAGTATTATTCTTGATGTTAATCTTGCTGGTTGGCTTTATTGCAGGGCCATATATCTCAGGTAAGCAAGGTTATGTTCGAATTCTTACAGATTCTTATAGTATTGAAATGAGCATCACAATGTTAGTGGTTTTCTTTGTGATTGCGTTAGCCGTTATCTATGGTGTTGAATGGATAATTACTCGTTTCTTCCGTCTTAGCAGTGGTACTTATAATTGGTTCTCTGTACGCAAAAGACGCAAAGCACAGCAACAAATTTTGCAAGGTTTTGTGAAGATGGATGAAGGAAATTATGCAAAAGCAGAGAAATTAATTGGTAAGAATGCGAAACATTCATCAGAGCCAATTCTTAATTTTGTGAAAGCAGCAGAAGCTGCACAACAACGTGGTGATGAATTTAGTGCCAATAAATACCTTATTGAAGCAACTGAATTAGCTGGGCCTGATAATTTAATTGTAGAACTGGCTCGTACTCGCATTTTATTACGCCAAAATAAATTACCAACAGCACGTACAGCAGTCGATAGCCTGTTAGTATTAGCACCACAAAATGTAGAAGTATTACGTTTAGCGGTAACAATTTATCTCCGTTCTCATGCTTATTCAGCATTAGATAATTTATTGCCACAGATAGAAAAAAGTGGACTCTATACAGGTGATGAATTTAATCAGTTATATCATCAAGTATTAGATGGGCTATTAGATGAAAAAATGAATGAAGAAGGGGTTGAAGGATTGCTACATTGGTGGCCTGAACAATCTCGTGCCCGTCGCCAAAATAGTTATGCGATTGTTGGTATGATTCGCCGTCTAATTGATAGTGATGATCATGATTCTGCGTATAGTTTGGTGCTTGATTCAGTGAAACGGATCGAAAATAGCGATATGTTGGCATTCTTAAATCAAATTGCACGTTTACAGGTAGGAAATAGTGAGAAAGTCGTTAAATGGCTAGATAAAACCAGTATTAAAGGTGATTTATCCGCTAATATTGCTTGTGCTGTTGCAAGAGCAACAGGCTATTTAGCGTTACGTGCTAATCAGTTTGAGAAAGCCCGCCAAGCTTTTAGTAAAGTATTAGCGGCAGAAGATAAATCTTGTATTGATATTCAAGATTATACTGTGGCTGCATATTTAGCAGAAAAAGCAAATGATATGGCAGCGGCTCAACAAATTCGTCAGCAATGCTTAAAAGATACAATGAAAATTGAGGATAAATCTTCCGTAGCAGCGAGTGATTTATTAAGTTTAGAGAAGAAATAAATTTATCCTAAAGAAGAGAAGGGCTGTAAGAACAGCCCTTTTTAATTCAAAAAATAAAACAAAGATCAAAAAATTCCTCTTACTCTCTGCCAGGTAGTTTTTTCCAAGTCACTTCATTACGTAAATAGATAGGTTCAATTTCCGTTGCAGTAACATAATTTTGTTTTTTATAAGCAGCAAGGGCAAGCGGTAACATATAGCGTGCGGCAGGAAGTGTAATTTGTGAGCGTGTTCCTGGAATTGTATTTAATGCAGGATAAGCAGCCCAACCCGTGCCTACTTTATAATGTTCTGCGCTAGTATTAGTGAGTTGCTGACAAAGTAATTCTGGGGCAATAACTTGTTCTTCTTGAATTGAATGCCAAGCCGGATAGGTGTTTCCGTCGATACTCTCTGGTTGATAACATAATTGGCAAAAATAGACCTCATTCATTCTGGCATCAATGGCACTTAATACCTGTGTAGCCTGTTCTGTTTCATAAGCAGCTTGTGCCATAGCCGTTAATGTAGAAACTGGGTAGATTGGTAATTCTGCACCTAAAGCTAAGCCTTGAGCCACAGAAACACCTACTCTAACGCCAGTAAAACTACCTGGACCACGTCCTAGAACTAGCCCATCCAGTTGAGAAAGTTGTAAACCAGATTGTTGTAATAGTTGATCAACCATAGGTAAGATGCGTTGTGTATGGGTACGTTGTGCAATCTCTTCTAAATAGGTTAATTCACCACGGTATAAAAGGGCCATAGAGCAAGCCTCAGTTGAAGTATCTAATGCTAATAAAGTTGGTTTCATCATTGTTGGTTCCTAATTTGTTGTAGGAAGTGAATTACTTTATTCAGATCGCGGGTACGTTGTGCTGGAGGCAAACTTTTCAAAAACAGTTGTCCATAAGGACGCATTACCATCCGAGCATCACAAATAACAATAACACCTCGATCGTGAACATCACGAATTAAACGACCTACACCTTGTTTTAAGGTAATAATGGTTTCCGGAATTTGAATATCATTAAAAGGATCACCGCCCTGTAAACGGCAATCTTCTAGACGTGCTTTTAATAATGGTTCGTCAGGGGAAGCAAAAGGTAGCTTATCAATAATCACTAATGATAAAGCATCACCTCGCACATCTACACCTTCCCAAAAACTTTGAGTTGCAACTAATACGCTATGTTTATTGCTAACGAATTGCTGTAATAACTGAGTTTTACTGGTTTCACCTTGTAACAAAATATTTAAGTTGCTATGTTGGCGAAAATATTCAGCAAATCCTTTCATCATAAAATTAGAGGTACAAAGTACGAAACAATTACCCTGATTTGCTTCAATCACCGGTAACAGTTTGGTTGCTAGTTGTTCTAAAGTATGATGCTGATTACTTGCTGGTAAGTAACGGGGGATACACAATAAAGCCTGTTCTGGGTAATTAAAAGGGCTGTGCAAAATTTTCTTTTTAGCATTGGTAATACCTAAATTGGCTGCATAATGCGTAAAATTATCACCAGAATCTAAGGTAGCAGAAGTAAAAATCCAAGCGGCATGTTGTTTTTCTACTTGTTGTTGAAATTTATCTGCAATCGTTAATGGCGTAATATGTAAGCTAAATTGTTTACCAAATGTTTCATACCAATAGCAGTAACCGACTTGTTCTACTTGCTGTAAACGTGCGATTAATAGTAATAACTCTTCGATACGCTCAATCAATTTATCTAAATTATCGGAACGTTTTTCGCCCACTTTTGCTATGTCTAATAAAATGGTCAGCTTATCTTGTAAGAATTGAAATTCTTTGCGGATTTTTTCTTGAGAGAATAATTGGCGGAGATCGCCGCGTTGATTTTCAACACCAAAAGCTAACCGAAAGTCTTGAATCACTTTTTGTACTACATCGGTGGCTTTGCCTAACTGTGCCATATCTTTAAGCTCAGTACGATAAACTAAATTCAGATCTCGACATAAATCAAATAGTTGGCGAGAACTAAGCGTTTGTCCAAAATATTGACAGGCAATTGTCGGTAATTGATGTGCCTCATCAAAAATAATCACCTTAGCTTGAGGGATCAATTCTCCAAAGCCATTTTCTTTAATTGCCATATCAGCAAAGAAAAGGTGATGATTAATCACTACTAGATCCGCATCTAATGCTTTTTTACGTGCTTTTAATACAAAGCACTCTTCATAAAAAGGGCAATCAGATCCTAAGCAGCTTTCTGTGGTACTAACAATTTGAGGAATTAAGGGACTATCTTCTGATAATGCAGTACATTCACTAAGATCACCATTTTTCGTGTGATTGCGCCATTTCTGAATTGCTTTGAAATCTTTTAACAAGCTATTATCACCAACCATTCCACGATGATAAATTCTGTCTAGACGATCTAAACAGAGATAATTTGCTCGCCCTTTTAGTAGTGCAATTTTGCCACTAAACCCCATTGCTTTGCTAATTGTAGGAAGGTCACGTTGAAATAGTTGGTCTTGTAAATTTTTTGAACCAGTAGAAATAATCGCTTTTTGCTTACTCAATAATGTTGGGATGAGATAGGCGAACGTTTTTCCAGTTCCTGTTCCTGCTTCAACAATTAATTGTGACTGATCTTCAATAGTGTCCAAAACAGCATTTGCCATTTCAATTTGCTCCACTCGAGGTTGGAATTGCTGTATGGATTGGCTTAATAAACCATCAGATGAGAAGATTTTTTGTAGTTGTTGTTTTTTCGACATTTTACAAGCTATTTTTTAGAAAAGTTTTAACTATCTCAATAAAAGAGGCAATTTTGAGATTATAACTTTTTTTCATTGACTAATCGATCTATCCTAAGCCCGATATTTTTATGATAAATATTTGAGGTTAAATAATGACATTTTCACTTTTTAATAAAATGGAGTTTGTTGAGCAAATTCATCCTAATATTTCCCTGCAACGTTATAACGAAATTTCTATGATCGTGGTAGAACACGAAACTGGTCGAGCAATTATCTCTTTACAAGGTGCACAATTATTAAGTTGGCAGCCGAAATCAGCTACACAAGATTTATTATGGCTTAGCGAAGCTGAACCATTTAAAGCGGGTGTTGCTATTCGTGGTGGTGTGCCGCTTTGTTATCCATGGTTTGGTGCCGCAAAACAACCAGCACACGGTTTTGCTCGAATTAGCCAATGGGTATTAAGTGATTGGCAAGTAAGCGAGCATGAAGTGAAACTAATTTTTGGGTTATATTCAGAAAATAATATTGCAATTGCACGCGTAAGAATGGCTTTTGCAGAAGATTGTCGAGTTAAATTTACTCAGCTAAATAATAGTGAAGCACAAGTTGCATTGCATACCTATTTCAATATTGGTGACATTGAACAAACAACAATTTTTGGTTTACCAAAACAATGTATGGATAAAGTCGCTAATCAAGTCGTAGAAGTTCCATCCCCATTAACGATTGGTAAACAGACAGATTATGTTTATTCTGGTGAAAATCGGATTAATCATATTGAAGATAAAGCACATAAACGCTTTATTGAAGTGGAACATCATAATGCAAGTAATGTTGTGGTTTGGAATCCTTGGACTACAACAACCAGTGCAATGACTGCAACAGGCTATAAAACAATGCTTTGTGTAGAAACTGCACGTGTTGATGAAACCTTGAAACAGGGTGAATCGTTAGAAATGCGAATTACACAGCAATAAAAAAGAAGCGGGCAATCATTATGATTGCCCTTATTTTTATTATTGATTTTGTTTTTTAGTTAATGGCTTACCACGTACTTCCCCAGTTAAGGTTTGCAAGAAAGCGACTAAATCCTCAATTTGATCATCTGGTAAAGTTTTATCTAATTGGTATTTAAGGACAATTTTTACAGCTTCATGAAGGTTATCAGTTCTTGCATCATGAAAATAAGGTGCTGTTAATGCGATATTCCGTAGTGTTGGAACTTTAAAACGATATTTATCTATTTCTTGTTTTGTTTGGTTATAGCGCCCAAGGTCAGCAGATGTTTCTGGTGTTCCCCGATCTTTAATGTAATCAGCATAAATCCCCATTACTTCAAAAGAATTTCCACCCATATTGATACCACTATGACAAGTATCACAGCGGTTTTCTTTAAATAATTGGTAACCACGCTGTTGTTGAGCATTTAATGCAGAAGTATCACCTTTTAAATAACGATCAAATGGACTATTTGGCGTAATTAATCGTTTTTCAAATTCAGCAATAGCATCTGTCATATTAGCCTTAGTGAGTTCTGGATAAACTTGTAAAAAGAGATCGAGAAATTGACGATCTTGGGCAAATTTTTGCTCAATTTCTTGCCAATCGTGATATCCCATTTCCACTGGGTTTAGTGGTGGTTCAGCGGCTTGTGCAGCCAAGTTTGCGGCACGACCATCCCAAAATTGGGAAGTATTAAACACAGCGTTATAAACAGTAGGGGCGTTAATAACGCCTTTTTGCCCATGAATGCCAGTGGAAGTTGGTAATCCATCAACGCCGCCATTATCTAGCAAATGACAACTAAAACAGGTGATAGAATTATCAAATGATAAACGTCCATCAGTAAATAACATACCGCCAATCATCACTTTTCTAAAATCCACTGGAAGCATAGTTGGGATAGGTTGAATAAAGGTCTGTGAATCTGTGTTAGGAAGTTTTTGCTGATGTTGTTGAGTTAGCCATTGATTCAATGTTGTCTGTTCTTGTTGATTTAATTGATAAGGTAACTTGGCATGAATATTGGTGGCTTGTTGATAATGAGTTAAAAAATATTGCAATTTTGCGATATCAGCGATTGTGATCTGTTCTGGTTGTTGTAAGTTGTCAGTAATTTGATTAGTTAGGAAACTTTTTTGACCAATTTTGATATTGCGTACTGTTTCAGGATCTAGATTATTAGTTTCAACTGTTGCAGTATGACAATCAATACAATGTTTATCAGTGAAGATTTTATTTATCTCAAGAGCAGTTAATTGCTGTTGTGCTTGGGTAAGATCATGGTCAGCTGTATTAGAGGTATCTGCAAAGGAAAATGTACTTAAAACCAAAAGAGAAGTAGTGAGTAAAGTTGTTTGAACTGTTTTCATAGTGATAATAAATAACTAAAAAGCTTTTTGCGTTATTAAAGAAAATTCCAATCAAAAGCACAATAATGGGAAAGAGGTAATTATAGCAGGAAGTGGAATTTGTTTGATCTAGGTCAGTGAGGAAATAGCAATAGATACTTCAAAAGAATTTGTTAGGACATATTAGATATGTATAAATAAACAGTATATATTAATATTGTTCAAAAAAGTACATTGAAATTATTTTTGCTAATAGAATATTAATTGTAGAAGATCAAACCTAATCTGACAGTCCCCGTTTAAAATTACAGCGCCTGTCAGATTAATTTGAGCTTAAATTCTTTTCT